>NZ_JBFAMM010000016.1:0-171333 GCF_040656535.1 Streptomyces sp. NPDC049887
AATCCACACCGAACCCGGAAGGCCCTCACCCGTTCAAGATCCCTCAGCCGAGATCTGGATCACCCGTCCACAACCTCCCCGGACAGAACACCTAGCGCACGCAAGATCCGCCACGATGCTTGAAGATGCTTGAAAACTCGCGCTATCTTGCAAAAATACGCGCACACTCGAAGGGTGGAGTACGCATATGAGCCATGTCGCACAGGAGTTGGCGAGCCAGCCGGAGTGCTGGACGCGGGCGGCGGAGCTCGCCGCGACCCGGGGCGGGGCGCTCCCGCCCCCCGGCGAGCGGGTGGCGTTCGTCGGCTGCGGCACCTCCCTGTTCATGAGCCAGGCGGCCGCGGCCCTGCGCGAGGGCGCGGGACAAGGAGAGTCGGACGCGTTCGCCGCCTCCGAGTTCCCCGTCGGACGCTCGTACGACCGGGTGGTCGCCCTCACCCGTTCGGGTACCACCACCGAGGTCCTCGAACTCCTCGGCCGGCTGCGCGGACGCGTCCGTACCACCGCGATCACCGCCGACCCCGCCACGCCCGTCATGACCGCGGCCGACGAGACCGTCGTCCTCGACTTCGCCGACGAGCGGTCCGTGGTCCAGACGCGATTCGCGACCACCGCGCTGACCCTCCTGCGCGCCGGTTGCGGCCAGCACACCGACGCCGTCGTGGACGACTGCCGCGGCGCGCTCGACGAACCGCTTCCCGAACGGCTCACGGCCGGTACGCAGTTCACCTTCCTCGGCCGCGGCTGGACCGTCGGCCTCGCCAACGAGGCCGCGCTCAAGGTGCGTGAGGCGTCGGCGTCCTGGGCGGAGGCGTACCCGGCCATGGAGTACCGGCACGGCCCCATCAGCGTCACCACCCGCGGCACCGTCACCTGGATGATCGGCGACCCGCCCGCCGGGCTCGCCGACGAGGTGCACGCCACCGGAGGGACGTGGGTCCCCGGCGGTCTGGACCCGCTCGCCGAACTCGTCCGCGCCCAGCGGCTCGCGGTGGCCCTGGCCGAGACACGGGGCCTGGACCCGGACAGCCCCCGCCACCTGACCCGTTCCGTCGTCCTCTCCGGAGCGTGACCCGTGCCGCTCGCCGAGACCGGCACGCTGGTCGCAGCGGCCGCCGCGGAACGCCGTGCCGTCGCCGCCTTCAACATCATCACGCTGGAGCACGCCGAAGCGGTGATCGCCGGCGCGGAGGCCGCCGGTTCCCCGGTGGTCCTCCAGATCAGCGAGAACGCCGTGAAGTACCGCTACGGCAGAGTCCGCCCGCTCGCCAGGGCCGCCGCCGAGGCGGCGGCCGAGGCCGGCGTGCCCGTCGCCCTGCACCTGGACCACGTCACGGGCGATCAGCTGCTCCGCCAGGCGGTCGACGCGGGGTTCAGCTCCGTGATGTACGACGCCGCCCACCTGCCGTACACGGAGAACCTGGCCGCGACCCGGTCCGCCGCCGAATGGGCACACGCCAACGGCCTCTGGATCGAGGCCGAGCTGGGGGAGGTCGGCGGCAAGGAGGGAGCCCCGCCGCTGGACGCCCACGCCCCCGGGGCCCGCACCGATCCCGAGGAGGCAAGCGCGTTCGTCGAGGGGACCGGAGTGGACGCGCTCGCGGTCGCCGTCGGCAGCTCGCACGCGATGACCGTCCGCACCGCCTCGCTGGACCACGGGCTCCTGGCCCGGCTCGCCGGGAAGCTGGACGTGCCGCTCGTGCTGCACGGCTCGTCGGGCGTACCGGACGGGGAACTGGCGGCCGCCGTGTCCGGAGGCATCGCCAAGGTCAACATCGGCACCGCCCTCAACCTCGCCATGACCTCCGCCATCCGTGACTACCTGGCCGCGAACGCCGACGCCGTGGACTCCCGGAAGTACCTGTCGGTCGGCCGCCGCGCGATGGCCGATACGGTCACCACGCTGATCTGCGTCCTGCGCGACGCCGGAGAGCCCGTCCCCGTCGCCTGAGAGGCACCCGGACACCGCCCCGCGAGGCGGTGTCCGGCCCGGGGCCCGTGTTGCTCCTCGACGTTCCCGCCGACACCCTCGGCCCAGTGCTCGTGCTGCCCGGCAGGCAGCGCGCGGTGCCGCGGACGCCCACACCGCAGGGCACGTCGGACACGCTCGACGGGCGAGATCCCCGCAGGCCGGATGCACCGCCTGGAGCAGCGCTGCCGGGCCGACCCGCGGAGAGGCCGTGCCGGAGCAGGCGTGGGAGCGATACGCCCCGGTCGCCGGAGCCGCCCGGCCCGGCCGCGCACGACCACCGACCGCTCGACCGCAAGGAACACCAGCTGCGCGTCGTACGGCGGGTCCGGTGAAATCCGGGGCGCACGGCCACCGGAACGGACCAACCGCGCGCGGACCCTCCCGGATTCGCCGCATGATCCAGGACACACTTTCCTCGCCATCCGTTCCCCGCGGGCGGCGGAGTGGGCTCGACGGAACGGACGCCCGGCGCAACGGGAACAGCGAGCCGCCCGCCGCCGAACCGAACCGACAGGATTCCCATGCCCCACATCACACCTCCGGCCCTCCGGCGGGGCGGCGCGCTCGCGCTCGCCTGTGCCGCGGCCGCCGCGCTGCTGACCGGCTGCACCTCCTCCGGTGACAAGGAGGGCTCCTCCTCCTCGACCGGAAAGCCGCTCGCCGGGCCCGAGAAGGCCGGTGCCGGCCTGGCCGTGCTCCGCGGCGACACGATCAGGAAGGCGCTCGTGACCGATACCGAGCTGCGTTCGTACCAGGCCCAGGAGATCAGCCCGCCGAACGTGCGGCCCAAGTCCGACCGGGAGGAGTGCCGGCCCCTCGCGGACATGACCGCCTCGGGCACGGCCCGTACGCCCGAGGCCGTCGACTTCGCCAGCCGTTCCTACGTCTCCACGGGGACGCCCGGCCTCACCACGACGGTCAGCCTCTTCTCGTACGAGGGCGACGACGCGCGGCGCACCTTCTCGGACGTCCGCAAGGCGCTCGCCACCTGCGGCGCCGGCTTCACCACTTCGGGAAACAGCGGCGGTACGTCGGTGAAGTACGTGGCCGTGAAGGAGGAGGAGGCGCCCGAGGGCGGCGACGAGGCCGTCTCCTGGAGGATGACCGGCACCGCACAGGGCTCCTCGATGCCCATGCAGATCACCGCCGTGCGGCAGGGGCGCAACGTGGCGGTGTTCTTCACGCTCAACCTCCTCGACCCGAAGAAGGCGGACCTTCCCGGGGACCTGCACGGCCGTCAGACCGCCAAGCTGGCGAAGGCCATCGAGTCGGCCGGCAGGTCCTGACCGGCGCGCGGCGGCCGCCTCCCGGCGCGGCACGTCCTGGGCGGGTCCGTCGGACCGCGGTGGGCCCGCCCAGGAGGGTCCGTCGGACATCGGCGGCCGACACGTCCTGCGTGCGCGCCTCGTGCCCCGGAACCCGCGCCTGGAATCCGGCCCGCCGCACGGTGAACACCGTTCGGCGGGCCGGGCGCGTGTCCGGGCGGCCCGTGCGCGCCGGACCAGCAGGGCTGCTTGCCGGTGGCCCGGTGCGCGTCCGGGACCGGCCCGGGCGGACCGGCCCGTCCGCGGGGAGTTCACTATGCGACATACCGCCACCGAAAGCCATCGAACCCCCGAACTCGTGTTGGCGGAAAGTGACGGGAGTTGCACAACTCGCGTTCGAAGATTGGCTGGTTGACCGTAGGATCTGGATGCCCCCCGGCGCCGGGGGAGCCCGTATGCGGTCTGGAAGGGACTCGTTCTGGCGTGGTCGCGTTATCCGGAAGCGTCGTGTCATGGTCGGGCTGCTGATCGCGGGGGGCGGCGGGGTCGCCGCCCTGGCGCTGCTGATGTGGGCGCTGTCCCTGCGCCGCAGGCTGCTCGCCGAACAGCGTGCACGGGAGCGGGCGGAAGCGCTCGCGGCCGCACGCGAGACCGAGATCGCCCACCTGGCCTCCGTCCGCGCCCCGGCCATCGCCGAACGGACGCGCACCGGCCGTCTCCTGGACGGCGTGCCCGGCCCCGTCGGTTCGGACGCGGAGCTGGGCGCCGCGTTCGCCACGGCCCTGGCCGCCGTCGTGACGGCCCTCGGCTCCGACGAGGCCGTACGCAGGGAGCGGGCCATGCGGGACTCCGTGCAGTCCGCCTTCGAGTCCGTCGCCCGCACCATGCACGCCATGGCGACCGTGCAGCAGCAGGTGCTGGACCACGTCGAACGGTCCATCGACGACCCCCGGTTGATGGCCGAGGTGATGAAGGCCGACCATGCGGCCGCCCGGATGACCCGCAAGGCCCAGACCCTCCTCGTGATGTGCGGCATCTGGCCCGCACGGCGGGAGAGCCGGCCCGTGTCCCTCTACGACTGTGTCCGCGGCGCCCAGTCGCGCATCCTGGAGTTCGGGCGGGTCGAGGTGCACGGCGGCCAGACCCTCCACGTCGTGCCGCCCGCCGTCGAGGGGCTGATGCACGCCGTCGCCGAACTCCTGGAGAACGCGACGGTGTTCTCCCCGTCCAGCACCCAGGTCGTGGTCACCGTCCGGGAGGTGGCCGCAGGTGCCGTCGTCGAGATCGACGACGCGGGCCTCGGGATGCCGCCGGACGTCCTGGCGCAGGCCACGGCACACCTCCACGACGACCCGGATCTGGCCCGGCTCGGCGCGGTGCCGCGCCTCGGACTGGCCTGCGCCGGCCGCTGGGGCCGCGAGCTCGGGTTCAGCGTGGAGCTGACATCAGCCTCCGCCTACGGCGGGACCCGTGCCGTCACGTTCGTACCCCACCGGCTGCTCACCGAGCCGCTGTCCCACCCCGCCCCGCCACGCCACGAGCCGGCGGCGGAACCGCGGGCACCCGGGCATGCGCCGTCGAGCCCGACGACCGTCGAGGGGGAGCCGCACCCCCAGCCGGACGGCCCGGACCCGGCGGTACGGGGCACGGCCGGCCCGGCAGCCGGCCTCCCGGCGCCGGGCGCCGGGCCGGCAACCGGTCCGGTGTCGCCGGGCGGCGGCCCTGCATCGGGTCTTCCGGTCCCGGGCGGCGGTCCGGCGTCCGGATCCCCGGCGCCCGGCGCCGGCCCGCGCGACGCTGGTCCGTCGCCCGCCGACGGCCCGGCGTCCCCGGCCGGCGGACTCCCACGGCGCCGCAGCAGGCGCGGCGGACGTGAACCGGGGACCGAGCAGGGCACCGGACGGAGCCACGGCGCGCAGTCGCCTCCTGCCCCCGGCACTCCTTGGACCCCCGAGGCGGCCCGCGCCTCGATCTCGGGCGTGGTGTCCGGGACACGCCGGGGCCGCGCCGCCCTGGAGAACGGCACGCCGCCACCCCGTGCGACCGATCGCGGACCCGACCACCGAACCGACCACGAGGGAGGCCGCCAGTGACCGGAGCCGTGACCAGGCTGCCCGACCTCGGCTGGATGCTGCGTCCGCTGACCGACGTCCCCGGAGTGCGACACGCCGTGGTGGTGTCCGAGGACGGGCTGCGGCTCGGCCACGCGTCCGCCGGGGACCTCACCGGACCGGTCGCCCTGCTCGGCGTCCCCGAGGCCGAGTCGCTCGCCGCGGCGTGCGCCGCGATGACGATGACCGGCCGGTCCACGGCCGCACTGCTGTTCGGTGGCGGTGCCGGAGTGCGTCAGCTGATGCTGGAGTCGGAGCACGGCTTCGTCCTGTTCACCCACGCCGGGGCCGGTGCCCACCTCGCCGTCGCCACCGGCACCGACGCCGATGTCGGCCTGGTGGCCCAGCAGATGCAGGTGCTGGTGGCGAGGATCGGCACCCATCTGAGCACCGGCCCGCGGGATCCGGCGGACCCGCCGTCATGACGGACGATCCGGAGGGCCGGACCACCACCCGTGCGGTGCGCCCCTACGTGATCACCGGCGGCCGCGCGGCCGCCGGCGGCGCGCCGCTGCCCTGGGAGACGCTGGTGACCGCCACGGGTACGGCCGCACCGGAGACCCTCCAGCCCGAGTACCGCGTGATCCTGACGCACTGCCAGGGGCTGCTGTCCGTCGCCGAGGTGGCGGCCCACCTGGGACAGCCGCCTTCGGTGGTGCAGGTGCTGCTCGCCGACCTCCTCGACTGGGGGCTCATCCTGACCCGTCCGCCGGTGCCCCGCGCCGAACGCGCCGACGTGACCACGCTGAGAAAGGTGCTGCATGGCCTCGAAAGCCGTCTCTGACGCCGGGGCCGGCGCCGCCGGGGCACCGGCCGCACGGCCGCCGCTCGGAACGGGGGCCGCCGCGGAGCCGTACCCGGGGACGGAACCCGGTGACAAGTACCTCGCACCGGGCGTCGCGGGCGCGGCCAAGCTCCTCGTCGTCGGCCCGCTCGGAGTCGGCAAGACGACGCTCATCGGAACCGTGTCCGAGATCAGGCCGCTGTCCACCGAAGCGATGATGACCCGGGCCGGCGCCCGCGTCGACACCCGGGGCGGGCGTACCAAGACGACCACGACCGTCGCCCTCGACTTCGGCCGGATCACGCTCGACGGCGACCTCGTGCTCTATCTCTTCGGAACCCCGGGGCAGCAGCGGTTCCTGCCGGCCTGGCGGGATCTGGCCAAAGGCGCGCTCGGCGCCCTCGCCCTCGTCGACACCCGCGATCCGGCGGCGTCCTTCGACGCCCTGGGCAATCTGGAGGACCTCGACCTTCCGTTCGCCGTGGCCGTCAACACCTTCCCCGGCAGCCCCGAGCACTCCGAGGACGATCTGCGCATCGCCCTCGACCTGCTGCCCAGCACTCCGCTGGTCCGCTGCGACGCCCGCGACGCGCGGTCCTCGGTGCTGGCACTGATCGCGCTCGTACGCCATCTCGTCCACGCCGCCACGGAATCCTCGTGACCACGGAATCCTCGTGACCAGGGAGTCCTCATGACCACCCCGCACGGCTACTCGCCGCCGCCCTCAGGCATCGGCGGACGGCGTCCCACCGCCACCGCGCTGTACGGGCCGCACCTCGACGGCGACGCGATGCCCGCGCTCTACGAGGAACTCCGCAGGAACCACGGCCCGGTGGCTCCCGTCACCGTCGCGCCGGGCATCGAGGCGTGGCTCGTGCTCGGCCATCGCGAGCTGCTCCGGCTCACCCGCGACGAACAGGACTTCTCCCACGACCCGCGCCGCTGGAGCCTGCTGCGCGAGGGCCGCGTGCCGCGGGACTCGCCGATCCTGCCGTTCGTCGGCTGGCGGCCCGCGCTGCTGTTCGCCGACGGCCAGCAGCACCGCCGGATGAGGGCCGCCGTCTCCGACGCCCTCGCGGGGATCGACGGACACGAACTGCGGCGAGGCGTACGGTCCGCCGCCGAGGAACTGATCGCTTCGTTCGCCGGGCGCCGCGAGGCCGACCTCGTACCCCACTACGCGCGCCGGCTTCCGCTGCAGGTCATCACGGCACTGCTCGGACTGGACGAGGGGACCGGCAGCCGGCTCGTCCACGCGATCTCCGGCCTGGCCGCCGCGACGGCCGACTCCGGCAGGGCGAGCAGGCGGATCAACGCGATCCTCCTGGCCCTGATCGACCGGAAGCGGAACCGGCCCGGGGACGACATCACCTCGGCCCTGCTCCACCACCCGGCGCGGCTCACCGACGACGAGGTGCTGCACAACCTCGTGGTGATGTTCGTCGCCGGCCATCAGACCACCGTCAACTGGATCGCCACGACCCTGCGCCTGCTGCTCTGCGACCCGGCGCTCCGCTCCTCGCTGACGGGGGGTCACCTCAGTGTCGACGACGCGCTCGACCTCGTGCTGTGGCGCTTCCCGCCGACGCAGAACTTCCCGGCCCGCTACGCAACCCGCGATCTCCGTTTCGGAGGCCAGTCCATCCGGGCGGGCGACATGCTGATCCTCGGGCTCGCCGCCGCCAACGCCGACCCGGCGGTGCTGCCCCCGGGCGGCCCGGTCACCGGCAACCGCTCCCACCTGGCGTTCGGCGCGGGACCGCACACGTGCCCGGCGCAGGACCCGGCCCGGCTGATCACCCGAACCGCAGTGGACACCATCCGGCACCGACTGCCCGACATGGAGCTGGCCGTGGACGAGTCGGAGCTGGCCTGGGTCTCGTCGCCCTGGAGCAAGGGGCCGGCCGCCCTCCCGGTCCGCTTCACCGATCCTCAGCTGCCCCGGACCCCGCGACCGGACGAGCCGGCCCGTACCGCCGGCCCCGGCCATCCGGCCGCCCCACAGACAGGAGAGGCCCGTTGAGCACCTCACCGAGCACCCCGCACCGGATGGACCCGGCCGGTGGCTGCCCGCACGCCGACAACGCACGGTTGCTGGCGCGGGGGGCGGTGGCTCCCGTCGTCCTCCCCGGTGGCGTGGCGGCCATGGCCGTCCTGGGCCACGACGCGCTCAGGGAGTTCCTGGCCCACCCCGATGTCGCCAAGGGCGCCGAGCACTTCACCGAGCTGCGGGAGGGCCGGATCGCCGACGGCTGGCCGCTGAAGACCTTCGCCACGGTACGGGGGATGACCACGGCCGACGGGGACGACCACCGCAGGCTGAGGTCGCTGGTGAGCAAGGCGTTCACCGCACGGCGGGTCGCGGAACTGCGCCCCCGTGTCGAGACGGTCACGGCGGAGCTGCTGGACGGCCTCGGCCGGGCGGCTGCGGAGCACGGCGGCGTCGCCGATCTTCGCCGGCACTTCGCCATGCCGTTGCCCATGGGCGTGATCTGCGGACTGCTGGGCGTGCACGCCCAGCACCAGCAGCGGCTGCACCACCTCTCGAACCAGGTCGTCGCCACCGACATCGGACCCGAGGAGGCGATGGCCGCCAACCGGGAGCTGGTCGACGTGCTCCGCGCCGTGGCCGCCGCGCGGGCGAAGGACCCGGGCGACGATCTCACCAGCGCGCTGATCGCCGCACGTGAGGAGGACGGCGACCGGCTCAGTGGGCACGAACTCATCGGCACCCTGCTGCTGATGATCGTCGCGGGCCACGAGACGACACTGAACCTGATCACCAACGCGGTCCGTGCGCTGTGCGCACACCGCGACCAGCTGGAGCTGGTCCGCTCCGGCGGCGCGACCTGGGCGGACGTCGTCGAGGAGACTTTGCGCTGGGACAGCCCGGTGAGCTTCTTCCCGTTCCGCTACCCGACACGGGACCTGACCCTGGGCGGCACGGTCATCCCGAAGGGCACCCCGGTCCTCGCCGGATACTCCGCCGCCGGACGGGACCCGGCCGCGTACGGGCCGGACGCGGACCGCTTCGACGTCACCCGGGCGTCCGCGTCACGTCACCTCTCCCTCGGTCACGGTCCGCACTACTGCATCGGGGCACCGCTGGCCCGTATGGAGGCCACCATCGCCCTGGAGCGGTTGTTCACCCGGTTCCCCGGGCTGGACCTGGCCGTACCGGAGCCTGAACTGGCCCGGCACGCCAGCTTCGTGGGGAACAGCGTCCGGGAGCTCCCGGTACGACCCCTGGCCTAGACTCGGGCTGCTTCCGTGGCCCCGGGCGGCGCCTCACCCGTACGGAGCAGGCCGACCGGCCCCGTCACCGGGGTCCGGCGCAGGCTGGAGTGGTACCGGGCACCGCAAGAGCTTCGGCGTCGAAGGACAGGGAGTCATCATGGCCGGACGGTTCGAGGGGACGGTCGTGATCGACCGCCCGGTCGACGAGGTGTTCGCCTTCCTCGCGGACGGCGAGAACGACCGGGAGTTCAGCCCGCGGGTGCAGGAGATGACCAGGGTCACCGACGGCCCGACGGGCGTGGGCACCGTCTACCGCAGCAGGGTCAAGGACGCTGGGATGACCACCTCGCGCGAGTTCCGGATCAGCGAGTTCGAGCCGCCGCGCCGGATGCGCTGGACGGAGGTCTCGAAGAACCTGGTGACGGTCCCCGAGGGCGGTTACGACCTGGAGGCCGTCGACGCAGGGCGGACCAGGCTCACTGTGTTCAACACCCTGGAGGGCCACGGCCTCGGCAAACTGCTCGTCGGACTCGCGCTGAGCGCGGCGCGCAAGGACGCGGACGACTTCGCACGGCGCATCAAGGCGGCGGTCGAGGCGCCCTGAGAGCGCGCAGGCCGGCCCGTTCGTGGTGAACCACGGTCGGGTGCGGCGGGTCCGTTCGCGTGATCCATCGCCGGGTGCGGCAGGTCCGTGACGGGTGTTCGGCGGACGCGCGGTGAGCGGCCGGTCGTGCACGGCCGTACGGCGCACCGGCGCACCGCGTCCGCCGTGGGACGCGTGCCGGCGCCGCGTGCCCGGGACGCGCTCCTCCCGGGGGCCGCCCGGCCCGCCCGCCCGGCGTGCCCGGGACGCGCGTGTCGGAAGGCACGCTCCCCGACGCATACGCGTCGCGGTGCCGCCGCGCCCGCTCGGCCGACTCGCCGTGAGGTGCACCGCACGGACGCCCACCAGGGCGGGTCCGGGCCACGACCGCCGGCGGGCGGGTCCGGACGCGCACGTCCGACGAGGGCGGCCCCCGGCGATCCCGGCCGGGCACGGCTCCGCGCTTCCGGCGTCCCGCCCTCGCGCTGGGACTCAGCCGCCGGCGGCGGGCGACGAGTCGAGACGCAGCCGCAACTGCTTCTCGCCGTCCCCCGAGACCGCGTGCTCCACCTCGACCACGAAACCCGTGGTCATGGCGTGTGCGAGTCGGTCGACCGCCGCGTACGAACCCGACAGCTCGGCTCCCACCGGCCGGTGCAGGGCCGTGGCCGCCACCGGGCCGGCGGTGTCGGCGCGAGCCACGTCGTAGGTCGCCGACCAGATCGTCGGATGGCCGCCCCGGCCCTCCTGGTGGGGGTGCTCCTCGGCATCCCGGTCGCAGGGGTAGGCCGCGAGCAGCGCGGCGAAGACGGCGTCGGCGTCCTCGGGTGCGCCGGTGAGCTGTACCGATACTTCCTCGTGCCTGTCGATGACGGCCATGGTGATCCCCGTCCTCTCTCACGCTCGGGCGTCCCCCTCCAAGGTCGCACCTCCCGGCCGGGACGGCACACGGCCGGACGCGGCGGGGGCGCTGCCGCTCGGTCCGTGCGGGCGCCGGACGGGTGGGGGACGGGCGCCGGACGGTTGGGCGACGGGCGTCCGATGGGGGAGCAGCCCTCCTCCAGGTCGCAGAGGCCCTGCGACCAGAGCCACGCGGACACCCGGCTCCCGAATCGGCGAAGGGTCGTGCAGCCGAGGCGGCCGCGCCGATCCGATTCCGTAGCGCCGGCCGATCCGATCCCGTAGCGACGTGAGCCGTGACTCGTCCCCGCGAGTGCCCCGTGGACCGTCCGGAGCCACGCGGAGCAGGTCCGCTCGTGGCCCGGACACGCCCCCGACCGCATCGTGCCCGCGGCCTCCCCGCTCCGCTCAGTCCGCGCCCGGAAGTTCCCCGGTCCGCGCCCAGTGCAGCACCTCGTCCACGCCTCGGGTGTTGACCACGCGCGACTTCGGCACCCCGCACTCCTCGGCCCGGGCACAGCCGTTGATCTGCCAGTCGAGCTGGCCCGGAGCGTGGGCGTCGGTGTCGATCGCGAAGAGCACGCCCGCCTCCACCGCGCGCCGCAGCAGCGGGCGCGGCGGATCCAGCCGGTCCGGGCGGCAGTTGATCTCCAGCGCCGTGCCGGTCTCGGCGCACGCCGCGAACACCTCGTCCGCGTCGAACTCCGACTCCGGCCGTCCGCGCCCTCCGTCACGCCCTTTCAGCAGGCGTCCCGTGCAGTGCCCGAGGACGTCGACGAGCGGATTGGTCACCGCGGCGACCATCCGCCGCGTCATCGGCCGTGCCTCCATGCGGAGTTTGGAGTGCACGGACGCGACCACCACGTCCAGCCGGTCGAGCAGCTCAGGCTCCTGGTCGAGCGAGCCGTCGGGCAGGATGTCGCACTCGATGCCGGTGAGCAGCCGGAACGGCTGCCACGTCCGGTTGAGTTCGGCGACCGTGTCCAGTTGATCGCGCAGCCGCTCCGGACTGAGCCCGCGCGCCACCGTGAGCCTGGGGGAGTGGTCGGTGAGCACGGCCCACTCGTGGCCGAGGGCGGCCGCCGCGCGCCCCATCACCTCGATGGGGCTTCCGCCGTCGGACCAGTCCGAGTGGAGATGGCAGTCCCCGCGGAGCGCCGCGCGCAGCCGCGCTCCCGGGGCGTTCTCGTCGTGCCGCGCGCCCGTATCGTCCTCCAGGCGCCGCAGATACGCAGGCACCTGTCCGGCCAGGGCTTCCCTCACGACCTGGGCGGTCTTGGGCCCGAGGCCCCGTACCGACTCCAGTGAGCCGTCCGCGGCCCGTCCGGTGACCTCGTCCTCGCCCAGGGCCGTGACCGCCGCCGACGCCGTGCGGAAGGCACGCACCCGGTACGTGGGGGCGCCGGACCGCTCCAGCAGGAAGGCGATCCGGTCCAGTGCCTCCACCGGGTCCATGGCCGGGGACCGCTAGCAGGCGCCGCGGGAGCGGGCCGCGACCGCCGACTCGTGGGCGCCGGTGCCCTGCGCCGGGCGGCCGCCCAGGTGTACTGCCCCGTGGTGCGCCGTCATCACGCCACCCTTCCTCGATGGTCCGCTCCCACCGTGCTCCCGCGGTACGTCACGAGCGACCGACGAACTTCCGCGCCAGTCTGTCGCCCAGCGTCACCGCGGCCCGGTGGGATTCGATGGGGGTGACCTTGGAATCCCGGAACAGGATGTACGTCACGCCGGAGTTGACGCCTCCGGTGGCCGGATCGGGGTCTATGCCCAGCGCCCGCGCGGTGGCGTGCGACGCCTCGCCGATGAGGTCGGTCGGTCCGGCGTCGCCGACGACCGCGTACACCAGCCGGTTGCGGTGGATGACGGCGGCGACGGTACCCCCGCGGATGCGCGAGTAGTTGTAGTCCCACAGCGGACTCGCCGCCGGTACGACGATGAACGGGAGGTCGGCCGAGTCCAGCGGGTACCCCTCCGAGTCCCAGTACGCGGTCTCGGGCTGCCAGTACTCGTCGGTGTCGGGGTTGCACTCCGGGCTGCTCAGCCCGTCGCAGTCGATGTCGAGGTCCGCCTTCCAGAAGACCACCGAACTGGTGCCGCACACCGGTATGGACTCCTCCTGGTCGGCGTCGGTGCGGAAGAGCCCGTCGGATATCTGTGTGCAGCTCCTGACCTTGGCCAGGAGTTCGCGGGCGGTCACGGAGCCCTCGTAGCCGGGGCGGGCGGTGGCGGTGGCGGGCAGGACGGCCGCGACGAGCAGTGCCGCACCGCACGCGGCGACGGTCTTGAAGCAAGGGGACACGGGCTGTTTCCTCCGGTTCGGGGGCGGCGGCCGCGTTCAGCGGCCGCCGCGTATGTGGTGGGCAAGCCGGTCCAGGAAGATCCGCTGGCCGGGGACGAGCAGCTCCGCCGCGCGTTCCAGGGGGAACCAGCCGACCCGGTCGACCTCCGGGAACTCCGTCGGCACACCGGACCGCGGCGGCCACTCCATCGTGAAGGTGCCGGGCACCACGCAACGGGGATCGAGGTCGCCCTCGACCGCCCACACCGTGACGGTCTTGCCGCCCGGCTGGCGGCTCTCACCGAGGGCGATGCGCTCGCCGTCCGGGGCGGGCAGTCCGAGTTCCTCCTCGAACTCCCGCCGCGTCGCCGCCTCCGGCTGCTCCTCCGGGCCGTACTCGCCCTTGGGGATTGACCACGCGCCCTCGTCCCTGGCGGCCCAGTAGGGGCCTCCCATGTGCCCGATCAGCACCTCGAGATCCGTCGCGGCGCCCCGGAACAGCAGGAGGCCGGCGCTTCGCTTGCCCGACATGCCGCCGAGTCTGCGGGGGGCCGACGGCCGCCGCCATCGGACCTCGGGGCCGCCGGCCGCCGGGTGAACGTCATCAGCCGGGTTCACTCCTGGGAGTGGGCCGGTCCGGCCGGAGCAAGGGCGTCTAGCCCAGGAGAGTGGACAGGTCGACGCTCTCGTCGGCGGGGGGCGTCGCCGTCGGGACGGGCTCGTCGTAGTCCGAGAAGTCGACGGTCGCCTTCGCCGCACCGGCGCTCGTCACCACCAGGCGCACCGGGTACGGCTCGCCCTCGGTGGCGACGTACAGAGTGATCGTCCGGCCGGCCAGATTGCCCGACAGCGGGATGGCGTCGACCCCGTCGACCTTGGTCTTCGTACCCTTGGTGAGGTCGACGTCGCTGGTGGGGACGCCGGTGAGGCGGTCGACGAACGTGTCGAGGTCGCAGACCTGGGTCATGCCCTTGAGCAGTCCGTTGTCCGTCGTGCCGCGCAGATAGCGGTCCCCTACGAGCTCCTTGACCGTGTCGCCGCCGCCCGGCACCTGGTTCTTCCAGAACGCCGCGTCCGGCTTCATCCACACCGTCCCGCCCCGCTTGATGATCTCCACGGAGCCCTCGTCGCCCATGCTGACCGTGCCGGCGCAGTTGCCCGAGCGGTCGAGGGCGAGATCCAGCTCGCTCGGCGAGCCCGGCTCGCGCAGGTCGCCCTTGCTGGTGATGTGCACCGACTCGGCGCCGAGCAGCGCCTCACGGGCCCTCTCCGCGATCTGCCGGGCCGTGAGCGTCTCGATGTCGTCGCCCGCGTACGCCGTGCCGCCGGCCGCCAGTGCGACCGCGAGCAACGCCGCGGACGACACCCGTGTCCAGCCCCTGCTCCCGCTGCTGCGGCGAAGTGCGCTCACGATCGCCTCCCGGTGACGCGACCGGCCGGGGTGATCCGCCGCTCCCGAGCCTACGCCGCGGGGGCACCGGCTGCCCGTTCGGGTGAACCGCGGGCGATTGGGGCGGGTGGCGAGCCCGGCGGTTGCGAGGGGCGGCCGGCCCGGCCGGTCGCGTTGCGCCGCCGCTCCCGGCACGGCAGGGTCGTAAGTGCGGCCGAAGGAGGACACAGCCATGGCCATCGCCAGTGTGAATCCCGCGACCGGCGAGACGCTCAAGACCTTCGAAGCCATCGGCCCCGAGGAGATCGAGAACCGCCTGGCCGCCGCCCACGCGACCTTCCGTGCGTACCGCACGACCTCGTTCTCCGAGCGTTCCCGGCTCCTGAAGCGGGCCGCCTCGCTGCTGGAGGAGGACCAGGAGGACATCGCCCGCACCATGACGAGCGAGATGGGCAAGCCGCTGACTGCCGCGAGGGCCGAGGCGGCGAAGTGCGTGAAGGCGATGCGCTGGTACGCCGACCACGCCGAGGAACTGCTGGCCGACGAGCACCCTTCGGACGACGACGTGAAGGACTCGGGTGCCTCCGGTGTCACGGTCCGCTACCGCCCCCTGGGCGTGGTGCTCGCCGTGATGCCCTGGAACTTCCCGCTCTGGCAGGTCGTGCGGTTCGCGGCACCCGCACTGATGGCCGGCAACACCGGACTGCTCAAGCACGCGTCGAACGTCCCGCAGACCGCCCTCTACCTGGGCGATCTCTTCCACCGGGCCGGATTCCCGGACGGGTGCTTCCAGACCCTGCTCGTCGGCGCGGGCGCGATCGAGGGCGTACTGCGCGATCCGCGGGTGGCAGCGGCGACGCTCACCGGCAGCGAGCCGGCCGGGCGGTCCGTCGCCGCGATCGCCGGTGACGAGGTCAAGAAGACCGTCCTGGAGCTCGGGGGAAGTGATCCGTACGTGGTCATGCCGTCCGCCGACGTGGACCGGGCCGCGCGGGTCGCCGTCACCGCCCGGGTCCAGAACAACGGGCAGTCGTGCATCGCGGCCAAGCGGTTCATCGTCCACGAGGACGTCCACGACGCCTTCACCGAGCGCTTCACCGCCCGGATGGAGGCACTCGCCGTGGGCGACCCCATGGACGAGTCCACCGACGTCGGGCCGCTGGCCACCGAGCAGGGCCGCGCCGACCTCGAGGAACTGGTCGACGACGCGGTACGGCTCGGCGCGCAGGTGCTGTGCGGCGCCGGTCGCCCGGGGGAACGGCCGGCCGGCTGGTACTACCTGCCGACGGTCCTCGCGGGGATCACCCCGGAGATGCGGATCCACCACGAGGAGGCCTTCGGCCCCGTCGCGACCGTCTACCGCGTCTCCGACCTGGACGAGGCCGTGAGCGTCGCCAACGACTCGCCCTTCGGGCTGAGTTCGAACGTCTGGACCCGGGACGCGAGCGACATGGAGCGGTTCGTCCAGGACGTGGAGGCTGGTGGGATCTTCTTCAACGGCATGACCGCCTCTCATCCGGCGATGCCCTTCGGCGGCGCGAAGCGGTCCGGCTACGGGCGAGAGCTGTCCGACCACGGGATCAAGGAGTTCTGCAACATCACGACCGTATGGACCGCCGCCTGAGGCGAGCACGGCCTCGCTCAGGGGTCCGGGAGCCTGCGCCCGTCGTGCGACCCGGACGGGCGGGACGGTCCTCGGGCCGCCGCCACCCGCAACCGCGCCTCGTCCTGCCGTGCGACTCGATGTACGCCGCGGCTCCCTTCGTCAGCGGAACCCTCGTGTGGAGCGGTATCGCCCTCCCGCTCATCCGCCCCCGGCCGACCGGCGACTGACGTCGGCGGCCCCCTCGCCGGCGGCTCCCGCCCGGCCGCGACACGAGCCCGTCTGCGACACCGACCGGAACCCGACCCCTCCCGAAGTCCCCTCGGACCGTTCGCCGCACCCACCGGCGGCCGGCGTCCGGGGCGCCGCACCAGGAGCCCGGGTCCTGCAGTTCGTCGCGCGCGATCCCTGGGCAGGAAGAGGGGCAGCGAGTCGCAGGCGAGGGGCAAGGAGCACTCGATCATGGACCGGCAGACCGACTGGCAATTCCTCGACGACCGGGGCCGTCTGGCCACTTCCGACCGGCGGCCCGAACGGGTCGTCGCCTACATCCAGGCCGGAGCGACCCTCTGGGAGCACGGCATACGCCCGGCCGGGCTGTTCGGCTCGAACCACGACGGCGACGGGCCCGACCCGGTCAAGGCCGGATCCCTGCCCCTCGACGACGTCGGCTATCTCGGCTCGGGCGCCGCGCTCGACGCCGACGCGCTGCTCCGCGACGACCCCGATCTGGTCGTCGCCGTCACCTACGGCGGAGGACAGGTCTACGGCCTCGACCCGGACACGGCGAAGCACGTCGAGGAGCGGGTGCCCCTGGTCGTGCTCGACGTCGGCCAGGACCAGTCCCTCGGCGACGTGCGCGCCCGGTTCGCCGCCCTCGCCCGAGCCCTGGGAGCCGCCCAGGACACGGCGGGCGCCATAGCCCTCGCCCGCGCCACCGCCCGGCTCCGGGCCCTCGCACACGACAACGCCGCCCGCCCGCCCCTGCTGGCCCTTTCACCGGCCTCCGCCGACAGCGTCTGGCTCGCCAAACCGCAGTCCTGGCCCGCCCTCAGGGAGCTCACCGCCCTCGGCCTCGATCTGGTGTCCCCGCAGGGAGGCGCCGGCGTCAACTGGCTCACCGCCGACTGGCCGTACGTGGCGGAGCTCTCCGCGCGGGTGCTCCTCGTCGACGCCCGAGCCAACGCGTACCCCCTGGACGCCCTCGGTGACAACGCCGCCTGGCGCACGGCCGCGTCCGCCGCCCGGGTCGTGCCGTGGAACCCCGAGGAACCGCACAGCGACGGTGCGCACGCGCGCTTCTTCGACCGCGTGGCCGACGCGGTGGAGGCCGCGGGAGGCGGTGGGGTGTAGCGGCGGGGCCCGATGACGTACGGGACGCGGCGGCAGGGGCGGGAGCCTTGCGGACGGCGGGCGGGGCTGTGGTGCGGCACCGTCCGTCCTGACGACGTCTCAGCGGCGGCCGGCGAAGCCGTCGAGCGCGGCCAGCACCGCGGCTTCCGCCGCCTCGCTGCCCAGGTGTCCCGCGTCGCCGACCGTCACCAGCCGGGCGTCCGGCCAGCCGCGGCACAGCTCCCACGCCGTGTCAGGAGGGCTGGACAGATCGAGTCTGCCGTGCATCAGCACGCCGGGGATTCCGGTGAGCCGCGCGGCGTTCCGCACCAGGGAGCCCTCCTCGAGCCACGCCCCGTGCGCGAAATAGTGCGAGGCGATGCGGACGAGGGCGACCCGGGCAGCCGGTGCGCGGCCGGAGTAGACGCCGGACGGGGCGTGGGGCTCCAGCGAGACGACCGCGTCCTCCCAGGCGCACCAGTCGTTCGCGGCCTTCTCCCGCACGGCCGGGTCCTGGTCGTTCATCCTGCGCGCGTACGCCGCGACCGGGTCGCCGTCCCGCCCGGCCTCGGGGACCCCCGCCATGAAGCGGTCCCATTCCTCGGGGAAGAATCGGGCCACACCCCGGTAGAGCCAGTCGATCTCCGAACGACGGGTCGTCGTGACCCCGTTGACCACGATCTCCGACACCCGCTCCGGGTGCCGCTGGGCGTACGCGAGCAGCAGGGTCGATCCCCAGGACCCGCCGTACAGCAGCCAGCGGTCCACGCCCAGCAGTTCCCGCAGCCGTTCCATGTCCGTCAGCAGATGCCCGGTCGTGTTGGCCATCAGGCCGGCGCGGGGGTCACTGGCGTGCGGGGTGCTGCGACCGCAGCCGCGCTGGTCGAAGAGGACGACCCGGTAGCGTTCCGGGTCGAACCGGCGACGGGCCCCGGGCCCGCATCCCGACCCGGGGCCGCCGTGCACCACGAGGGCGGGCTTGCCGTCGGGATTGCCGCAGACCTCCCAGTACACGCGGTGGCCGTCACCGGTGTCGAGCATGCCCGTCTCATAGGGATCGATCGGTGGATAGAGCGTGGGCATGACGACTCCTCAGTTGCTCGGGCGAGGGGGAGCGGCAGCATGACGGCCGACCAGACGGCCGTCCACAGCCAGTGGAACATGTCCCTTCCCACGGTCGTGCGCTCAGGACGGCCGGGGTGCCCCGTCGTTGTCGTGCTCGCCGATCCGCTCTTCCGGCCGCTCGTCGTGGCTCTCGGGGATGCCGGCGAGGTCGTCGACATGGAAGATCCGCGCGATGGGCACATCGGTGCTGCTGTGGGCGATGATCGAGAACGCGATGCAGACGGCGATGAGGGTGTACGCCTGCTCGCCCTGCGGTATCCCGGCCTGCAGCACGAGCAGCCCGTAGACGACCGATGCGAAGCCCTTCGGCCCGAACCAGGCGGCGACCAGCCTCTCTCGGCGGTCGAAGCGGGTGCCGACCAGCGACAGCAGCATCGAGGCCGGGCGGATGAGGACGATCGCCAGGACGACGGCGACGTACCCGCCGAAGGACAGGTCGCCGAAGAGCTGGGGGGTGAGCAGCGCGCCGAAGACGAGCAGGGCGGCGAACTTCGCCAGCTCGGCCAGCGCCTCTCCCAGCGGCTCGAAAGCCGTCTTCGCCTCCGGTGACACGGCGGTGATCACCGCGCCCGCCGAGAACGCGGCCAGATACGGGTTGGCGTGGGTGAGGTGGCACACGGCGTACAGGATGATCCCCGTGGCCAGCGGCAGCAGAGGCTGCAACTTGGGCTCGGCGCCCAGCAGGCGGAACCGTGCGAGCCCGTTGACCAGCAGCGGCAGCATGACGCCGAAGGCGAGTCCCAGCCCGAGTTCCAGCGCGATCTTCCCGAACGACGCCTCGGTGTGACCGCTGGTCGGGCCGGCGGCGACGATGAAGATCAGGACGAACGGCAGGGCGAGCCCGTCGTTGATGCCGCTCTCGACGTTGAGCAACTGCCGCAGCTTGGCGGGCACTTCCTTGCGGCCCACGATCGCGGAGGCGAACACCGGGTCGGTCGGCGCCAGGACGGCGCCCACCAGGAAGGAGGTCGTCCAGTCCAGTCCGGCCAGGTAGTGGGTCACGACCGCCATGCCGACGAATGCGAGCGGCATGCCCAGGCCCAGGGCGCGGGCGGGGTTCTTCCAGTGCGCCCGCAGTTTGGGGAAGGACACGTGCATGCCGTCGGTGAACAGCACCGCGAACAGCGCCAGATCGGCGGTGACCGCCACGATCTCGCTGTCCGGTGTGATGTGGATGAGCCCGAGGAACCCGTCACTGACGAGCGCGCCGCCGACGAGGAAGAGGAAGGACGTGGAGAGCACTGTCCGGGCGGCGAGCCCGGAGAGCAGCACCGCGATGAGCAGAGCGGCGCCGAAGACGGCGACGAGCACCATGTACGTGGTCCCCCGATCGGTGGAGAGAGCTGTCTCTTGTTCGCCGACCAGGCTTCCCGGCACTCCGCGGCAGACTTTACACGTCCCTTACGCGTTCCTGACAAGCGCCTGACGGGCATCCGCTTCCGTTCCGGAATTGCCGGGACCCGGCAATTCCGGAAGGTGCGGCACCGCCCGGGCAGCGACCCGGCCCGCGCGAAGCAGGGCGACCCCGCCGTGGCCGCGCGCGGGCGGGGCGCCGACAACCGGGGCGGTGCCGGGGTCGGCTACATCGACTGGTGACGCAGGCGCTTGTCGGTGGCGACGACGAGCGCGGTGAGCGCGGCGATGCCGAGGATGCGCAGCCAGGCCTGGCCGTTGATCGGCGCGGTGTGGAAGAGGTGGTTCATCGCCGGCAGGTAGGTGAGGGCGAGTTGGCCGGCCGCCTGGACGAGGACGCCACCGATGATCCACCGGTTGCCGAACAGGCCGAGACGCCATGGGGAGCGGGTCAGGGAGCGGCAGCTGAAGAGGTAGAGCAGCTCGACGGCGACGAACAGGTTCACCGCTGCGGTGCGTGACTCCGCCAGGCTCGCGCCGGTGCCGCGTTCCCAGGTGAACAGCCACCAGGCACCGGCGACGAGCAGGGCCGAGACCAGCAGGATGCGTACGGCGAGGGCGCCGGTGAGCAGTGGCCGGGCGGGTTCGCGGGGCGGCCGGTCCATGATGCCCGGCTCCTTCGGCTCGAAAGCGAGCATCAGGCCGAGCGCGACCGCGGTGGTCATGTTGATCCACAGGATCTGGGTGGGCAGGATCGGCAGTGTGGTGCCCGTCAGAATGGCCGCCAGGATGACCAGGCCCTCGCCCATGTTCGTCGGCAGGGTCCACACGATGAACTTGGTGAGGTTGTCGAAGACGCCGCGGCCCTCCTCCACGGCGGCTTCGATGGTGGCGAAGTCGTCGTCGGTGAGCACCATGTCGGCGGCGTCCTTCGCCACCTCGGTGCCACCGCGTCCCATGGCGACGCCGATGTTGGCCTGGCGCAGGGCCGGGGCGTCGTTGACGCCGTCGCCCGTCATCGCCACGACATGTCCGCGGTCCTGCAGGGCCTGGACCAGCCGGAGCTTCTGCTCCGGCGAGACCCGGGCGAAGACCCGGGCCCGGTCCACCGCGCCCGGGTAGTCCCGGGAGGGCAGCGTCGTCAGGTCCGCGCCGGTGAGCACCTCCCCCTCGCCAGGTCCCGGCCCCGTCAGCAGTCCGATGCGGTCGGCGACGGCGGCTGCGGTGGCCGCGTGGTCCCCGGTGATCATCTTGACGGTGATGCCGGCCGTGCGGCAGGCGCTCACAGCGGCGGTGGCCGCCGCGCGGGGCGGGTCGAGCATGGCCTGCAACCCGGTGAGGACCAGGGTGCCGGGCAGGTCCTGTTCGGTGAAGGCGGCCGGGTCCGCGGACGGCCGCGCGGCGGTGGCCAGGACCCGCAGGCCGCCTGCGGCCAGGCGCTCGGCAGCGGCCAGGACGCCTTCGCGGTCCAGCGGCTGGATGGAGCCGTCGGTGGCCATCTGCCCCGAGCACAGGCCGGCGATCCGCTCGGTGGCGCCCTTGGCCAGCACCACGTGGCCGCCCGCGGTGCCGTCGTGGTGGAGGGTGGCCATGTACAGCCGCTCGGAACTGAAGGGGATCGTGCCGATCCGGGGGTACCGCTCGGCCAGGTCCGTCGTACTCGGGCCGCCCTTGCCGGCCACGACGAGCATCGCCCCCTCGGTGGGGTCGCCCATGAGCTCCCACCGGCCGTCCCTGCAGGTGAGAACGGCGTCGTTGCAGGCGGCGCCCGCCAGCAGACACCACCGCAGCGCCCGGTTCGCGTCGGCCGCGACCGCCGTGCCGTCCGCGGCGTGCAGCGTACCGTCGGGGGCGTACCCGGAACCGGTCACCTCGAAGACGGCCCCGGGTGTCCACACCGCTCGCACCGTCATCTGGTTCTCGGTCAGCGTGCCGGTCTTGTCCGAGCAGATGACCGTGGTGCTGCCCAGGGTCTCCACAGCAGGCATTCTGCGGATCACCGCACGGCGCCGCGCCATCCGGGACACGCCGATGGCCAGGGTGATGGTGACCGCTGCCGGAAGGCCCTCGGGGATCGCTCCCACCGCCAGGGCGACCGCGGCGGTGAACGTCTGCACCGCCTCCTGCCCTCGGACCAGGCCGATCGCGAAGGTCACCGCAGCCAGAGCCAGGATCACCGCCGTCAGGAGCTTGCTGAAGGCGGCGAGTTTGGCCGTCAGCGGTGTCGCCAGCGTCTCCGCGGCCCCCACCAGGCGGTGGATCGCCCCCAGTTCGGTCTCCGCGCCGGTGGCCACCACGATCCCGGTGCCCTGGCCGGCCGTCACCAGCGTCCCGGAGTGCAGCATGTTGCGCCGGTCGGCGACCGGGGTGCGGGGGTGCAGCACCACCTCGTCCTTGGCGACCGGTACGGACTCGCCCGTCAGAGCCGACTCGTCCACCCGCAGCTCCGCGGCCCGGAGCAGACGCACATCGGCCGGTACCTTGTCGCCGGCCTCCACCAGTACCAGGTCCCCGGGAACCAGTTCCGAGGACGGCGCCTGCCGTCTGCGGCCACCGCGCACCACGGTGGCCGTCGTGCGCACCAGCGCCCGCAGGCCCTCCAGCGAGGCTTCGGCCTTCGACTCCTGCACGAAACCGACCAGGGCGTTCACCAGCACCACACCGAAGATCACCGCAGAGTCGACGTACTCGCCCAGGGCCGCGGTGATCGCGCCTGCGACGAGGAGGACGTAGATCAGCGGGTGGTGGAACTGGCGCACGACTCGCCGCAGCAGGCCGCCGCCCGCCGCCGGCGGAAGCAGATTGGGGCCGAGCCGCTCCAGCCGTCGTGCCGCCTCCTCGGGCGTCAGGCCGCGATCGACATCGGTCTCCAGCAGCAGCACGACCTCGTGGGCCACCAGCGAGTGGTGCGCGTCGGCCGCGGGGCCGCCGGCCCGACGAGGCGGCCCGGGGGCCTCACCGCCCGGCACCGGAGCCCCGTGCGACGCCGACCGGGAACTCCCCCTGACGCCCGAAGCCGCCGTGGAGGAAAGGCAGCGGGCGCGTGGCCCGGATTCCGGTGCTCATCTGCAGGCCTCCTCACCCCCACACTCGCCCAGGCCCTCCCGCCGCGCCAACGGGCCGGCGCGCGTCCCGCGACCATGGGCCGACTGTCCTCCGGCCGGGTGGCCGTCGACGCCGTCCGGGACGGCACACAGCGGCAGGTGGCGCGCTTCAGCCGTCCGCTCGCCACGGCAACCCGGCACCGCGCCGGGGCGCGGGCGTTCGCTCCGGCCGGTGCGGACATACGGTGCGTCCGGTGGGGGCGCGGTTCAGCCGCCGGCGGTCTCCGCTCGCATCGGTGGTGCGGCGGGAGTGCCGGCCACGGGGCCGAACAGCACCGCCCGGGCCATTCGCGGAGCGAACAGGGTGCTCAGGGGGGTGGTCAACGTCAGCACGGAACGGAAGACCGGCCCCACGAGCACGGGATCGCCCGCGTACCGCTGCTGGACGCGGTCCAGGTACCAGCCGACCGGTCGGTCGACGGCCCGGGAGGCGACGGCGTTCCCCACCGCCCCGGGCATGGACCGGTCGGCGCCCGCGGAGATGTCCCACGCCTGGCGCGAGGCGTCGAACAGCGCCCGCTGTACCCGTCGGGTCGTGGGCCTCCGACGCGGGTCGGCCAGCGCGTCGCGCAGCGCCACGGCGCTCATCGCGGCGACCGACATGCCCTGTCCGTAGATCGGGTTGAAGGTGCAGAGCGCGTCACCGGTGGCGAGGAAACCGGCGGGGCGCCGGCCCGGGCGGTCGTACCTGCGGCGAAGGTTGGCCGTCGAGCGGAATCCGTGGGCCGGCGTCTGCGGTTCGGCGGTGAGCAGCCACTCGTGGAGGTACGGGTGGGGGAGGCGCGCCGCGAAAGCGGTGAACCCGGCGTCGTCCGTGGGGGGCTCCTGGCCGCGGAGGCCCGCGAGAGCCACGAGGTGGTTGCCGTCCTCCAGGGGCAGCACCCCGCCCGCGTACGTCTGCGAGGGGCTCGGGTAGAACCAGTAGGCGAGTGCCTCCGTGCCCAGATGGGCACCGGTGTTGCGGTAGACACGGGAGGCGTAGGCCTGGCCGGTGTCGATGCTCTCCTCCTGCGGAGGCTGGGCCCCGAGGGCCGCCAGCCACTGCGGGGCGCGCGAGCCCCGCCCGGAGGCGTCCACGACCAGATCCGCCTCCAGCGTGCGCGGCTGCCGCACACGCGGGTCGTCCGCGGCCCCGTCCGCCCCGCGGCGCTGCCTCAGCAGGACTCCGCGGACCCGGGAGGCGTCCCCGGTCAGCCCCACCGTCTCCGTGGACTCGAGCGTCGTGATCACCGGATTGGCCAGCACCCGCCTGCGCACCAGGTGCTCGAGCTGGGTTCGGGAGCCGGTGTGGATGTGCGTCGTCGGGGCCGTCCGCCGGAGCCAGGCCCCGCTCCACGCCACCATGTCCTGGGGCATGCCCACGCGCGGCGCCCCGGCCGCCCGCAACTCGGCCGTGAAACCGGGCAACAGGGAGTCCAGTGCCAGCTGCCCGCTCTCCAGCAGCACATGGGCGTGTCTGCTCTGCGGAACGCCCGGACGCGGCTGGGGGCCGTCGGGGACGCGGTCGCGCTCCACGACGGTCACCCGGTCGGCGTGGCCGGCGAGCACGTGCGCGGCGAGCAGTCCGGCGAGGCTCCCTCCGATGACGACGGCGTGGCGCCCCTTGCCGTCCCGTCCCCAACCGGCCTGTTCCCGCGCGTCGTTCACCGTGTCCGCCCCTCGTGGTCGGCGAGTACCCCTACGGCCGACCAGTATCCTCGGCTGCGACCGGAAGATCACGGGTGCCGTGCCGCGGACCCCCGATGTGGTATGGCTTCGTCCGGGTGCGGGCCGACGCGCTCGTCGCAGAGGCCGTAGGCGATCCTCTCGGGCGACTCCCTTCTCCGGCGATTCCCGATCGGGCAGCTCCCGGTCGGGTCGATCGGCCCCGGACCGGCGTGCCCCGGACCGGCGTGCCCCGGACCAGTCCGTCGGCCGGGCAACCCGGAGTTGCTCGGCGACGTCCTCCCCGTCGTGATCGACGACTTCGGCCCCGCCCCGTACGACGACTTCGACGACGCGGAGGAGAAGGTCAGGCCCGGGCCGCTCTGGCGACATGCCGTGTGGGTGGTGGCCGTCACCGCCGCCGGTGTGGCACTCGGCTGGGCGTCCGGCCGTTTCCGTCTGGGCCCCGAGGAGTACGGCCTGCCCAGCGCCGCCCCCGGCCCCCTGCTGCCCTATCTCGCCGCCTGGACGGCGATCGGTCTGGTCGCGGCCGCCGTGCTGAGGGCCGCGGCCGCCCGGGTGCCGGTCCACGCACCGGAGACGGTGGCCGTCGGTGTCGTCTGGCTCGGGACCCGGCTGTCGCTCGGCTGGCGCCCCGAGCCGCCGCTGCTGGCCCTGCTGGCGGCCGTCGCGCTCGCGGCCTCAGCGGGGTGGGGCCTCATGGCACTGCGTCCCGGCTCCGGCTGGAGGAGCGGCCGGAGGCGGGCGTAGCCGGGCGCGGGCGATTCGGGTCGCGTCGGCGGGCACCCGCGCCTGTGCCTGCCCCGCGCCCCGCCTGCCCCGCGCCCCGCCTGCCTCGCGGAGGCCCTGCAACCCCGTCCGCCCCCGGCGGCGCCGCCCCCGTCTACCCCCGCCGAGGTGCCGGGGGTAGCCCGCCGAGCTCGTCCAGCGCCTCGGTGAGCCAGCCGATCCAGAACCGCTCCAGCTCGATCCCACCGCGCAGCACCACGTGCCGGAGCCGGTCCTCGGCCGCGCCCCGCTCCGGCGGGAAGTGGCGCTTCTCGATCTCCTCGTACTCCGCCAACTGCCGCCGGTGGAGTTCGAGATGCCGATGCAGCTCCGCCTCGAGCCCCTCCGTCCCGACGACCGCCGCCGCCCGCATGCGCAGCAGCAGGGCGTCCCGGATGGGTTTGGGGTCCTCGGCCCTGGCCACCCAGCCGGCCAGTTCGGTTCGGCCCGCGGGCAGCACCTCGTACTCCTTGCGGTTGCCCCGTGCCGGCTGGGCCGCGGGCAGGGCGCGGATCAGTTCCGACTCCTCCAGCTTCCCCAGCTCGCGGTAGATCTGCTGGTGCGTCGCCGACCAGAAGTAGCCGATGGACCGGTCGAAGCGGCGGGTCAGCTCCAGGCCCGAGGACGGCTTCTCGAGCAGGGCGGTGAGGATCGCGTGCGGGAGGGACATGAACCGCATCCTAAGGATGCGGGGTCAGATCGCAGCCGCCAGCCGGGTGCCCTGGTCGATGGCGCGCTTGGCGTCCAGTTCGGCGGCCACGTCGGCGCCGCCGATGAGGTGCACGGTGCGCCCCGCCGCGGTCAGCTCCTCGTACAGGTCGCGCCTCGGCTCCTGGCCGGTGCACAGCACCACCGTGTCCACGGGGATCGTCCTCTCCGCGCCGTCCACCGTGATGTGCAGGCCCTCGTCGTCGATCCGGTCGTACGCCGCCCCCGCGACCATCGTGACGCCGCGGTGCTTGAGCTCCGTGCGGTGGATCCAGCCCGTCGTCTTGCCGAGGCCCGCGCCGACCTTGGAGGACTTGCGCTGCAGGAGGTGCACGGTCCGCGGGGACCGAGGCCGCTCCGGGGCCCGCAGCCCGCCCCGCTCCGCGTACCCGGTGTCCACGCCCCACTGCCGGAAGTACGTCTCCGGGTCCAGGCTCGCGCCCTCTCCGCCGTCGGTGAGGAACTCCGCGACGTCGAAGCCGATCCCCCCGGCGCCGACGACGGCGACCCGCTCACCGACCTCGGCCCCGTCGCGCAGCACGTCGAGGTAGCTGACGACGCTGCGGTGGTCGACGCCCTCGATCGCCGGCGTCCGGGGCGTGACCCCGGTCGCGACCACGATCTCGTCGTACCCGGTCAGCAGTTCCGGCGTGACGAAGGTCCCGAGCCGGACCTCCACCCCGCGCAGCTCCAGCTGGGTGCGGAAGTAGCGCAGCGTCTCCTCGAACTCCTCCTTGCCGGGGATGCGCTTGGCGATGTTCAGCTGCCCGCCGATCTCCCCGGCTGCGTCGAAGAGCGTCACCTCGTGGCCGCGTTCTGCGGCCGAGACCGAGAACGCGAGGCCCGCCGGGCCGGCGCCGACGACCGCCAGGCGCTTGCGCAGTCGGGTGGGGGAGAGCACCAGCTCGGTCTCGTGGCAGGCACGGGGGTTGACCAGGCAGGAGGTGATCCTGCCGCTGAAGGTGTGGTCCAGGCACGCCTGGTTGCAGCCGATGCAGGTGTTGATCGTCTCGGCGCGGTCCTCGCGGGCCTTGGCGACGAACTCCGGGTCGGCCAGGAAGGGCCGTGCCATGGACACCATGTCCGCGCGTCCCTCGGCGAGCACCCGCTCCGCGACCTCGGGCGTGTTGATCCGGTTGCTGGTGACCAGCGGCACCGACACCGCGCCCATGAGCTTCCGCGTCACCCAGGTGTACGCGCCGCGCGGCACCGAGGTCGCGATGGTCGGGATCCGGGCCTCGTGCCAGCCGATGCCGGTGTTGATGATGGTCGCGCCGGCCGCCTCGATCTCCTTGGCGAGCGCGACCACCTCGTCGAGCGAGGAGCCGCCGGGCACGAGGTCGAGCATCGACAGCCGGTAGACGATGATGAAGTCGTCGCCGACCCGCTCGCGGGTGCGGCGGACGATCTCCCGGGGGAAGCGGGTGCGGTTCTCGTACGAGCCGCCCCATCGGTCGTCCCGCTGGTTGGTCGCGCTCGCGATGAACTCGTTGATCAGGTAGCCCTCGGACCCCATGATCTCGACGCCGTCGTAACCCGCGGACTTGGCCAGCTCCGCGGCACGGACGTAGTCCTCGACGGTCCGCTCGACCTCCTCGTCGGTGAGGGCGTGGGGGACGAACGGGCTGATGGGGGCCTGCAGCGCGCTCGGCGCGACCAGCTGGGGGTGGTAGGCGTAGCGCCCGAAGTGCAGGATCTGCATGGCGATCCGGCCGCCCGCCGCGTGCACCGCTTCGGTGACCGTGCGGTGCTGCGCGGCCTCCTCCGCGGTGGTGAGCTTGGCGCCGCCGTCGTAGGGGCGCCCCGCGTCGTTCGGGGCGATACCGCCGGTCACGATCAGCCCGACGCCCCCGCGGGCGCGCTCGGCGTAGAAGGCCGCCATGCGCTCGAAGCCGTTCTCCGCCTCCTCCAGGCCGATGTGCATCGAGCCCATGAGCACCCGGTTCGGGAGTGTGGTGAAGCCGAGGTCGAGCGGGCTGAGCAGATGCGGGTACGGGGTGGGGGTCATCGGGGCGCCTCCTCGCGCAATGAGCGTCGCCCCCTTTTGTAGACGCCGGAACCTCGTTATGCAACTAGTTGCACAACGAGGTCCGGGTGAGATGCGCTACGCCGGTACGGTCCAGCGGTCCAGCTCCTCCGGGGTCCGGGGGCCCGGGCTGCCCGCTTCCAGCAGCCCGTGGGCGCGCAGCACCTCCTCCGCGGCCATCGCCCACGGCAGGCGCAGCCGGGCCGAGTCCAGCAGTTCCCGGTCCGCCAGCAGCTCCGTGACCGGCCCCGTCCGCAGCCCCGCCGGCGACAGCACGGCGGCGTCGTCCGCCCAGCGCAGCGCCAGGTCCACGTCGTGCGTGGCCATCACCACGGTCGTGCCGCCCTCCCGCAGCCGCTCCAGCACCGCCAGCAGCCGCTCCTGCCCGTGCGGGTCGAGTCCCGCCGTCGGCTCGTCCAGGACCAGCACCCGCGGCCGCATCGCCACCGCGCCCGCGATCGCGGCCCGTTTTCGCTGCCCGTACGACAGCAGATGCGTCGGGCGGTCCTCCAGCGCCGTGATGTCCAGGGCGTCGAGTGCCTCGGCGACCCGGGCCCGTACCTCCGGCTCCGGCAGCCCCAGGTTCATCGGCCCGAACGACACGTCCTGGCCCACCGAAGCGGCGAACAGCTGGTCGTCCGGATCCTGCACGACCAGCTGCACCGTCGTCCGCAGCCGGGTCAGCCCGCCGCGGTCGTACGCCACCGGCTCGCCGTCCAGCAGCAACCGGCCCTCCTCGCAGCGAAGCCCGCCGCTGAGGAGCCGCATCAGGGTCGTCTTGCCGCTGCCGTTGCGGCCCAGCAGCGCCAGGGAACGTCCGCCCGGCACGGCGAAGTCGACACCGCGCAGCACCGGCGGGCCGTCCGGGTAGGAGAATCCAGCGCCGGCCAGTTCCACCACGGGCGCCCCGGCCCCGGGTACGCTCGCGTCCACGGACGTTCTCACAGTACGGACCTTTCCAGTACGAGGGTGAGGGCGACGATCCCCGCCAGCAGCCCGGCGGTCGCCGCCAGGAAGCGGGCCGACACCGTCGCGGGCGGCACCAGGACCCGCAGCGTTCCGTCGTAGCCGCGCCCGGCGAGTCCGGTCTGCAGCCGCTGGGCCCGGTCGAAGGCCCGCACGAAGGCGGTCGCGGCGAGCCCGGCGAGGGACCGCCAGGCCGCCGCCCGGGTCGTGTGCCCGAGCCGGGCCGCCTGCGCCTGACGGATCCGGTGCACCGCGTCGAGCAGCAGAAAGCCGATCCGGTACATCACCAGGGCCACGTCCACGACGGGCCCGGGCACCCCGGCCCGGACCAGCCGGGGCAGCACGTCCGACACCGGCGTGGTGAACGCGAACAGCAGCACCCCGAGCGAGGCGGCGGACGTCCGCAGCAGGATCCGCACGGCGTCCGCGGGGCCGTCGGGCGCGAGCGCCAGGAAGCCGTCGGGGCCGCCCACCGAGAACAGCAGGGGCACCGCGCCCGTGACACAGAACCCAAGCGGCACGCGCCACGCCCGCCACAGCTGCCGCGGAGCCACCCCGGCGGGCCCGAGCAGTACGGACACGGCCGCCGCGGCGACCAGGACGGCGCCCGGCCACGGCGGCAGCGCGACGGCGCAGACCGTCAGTCCGAGCCCGAGTGCCGCCTTCTCGCACGGATGACGGCGGCGCCAGCGACTGCCGTGCGCCGCCGCGTCGATCGGCAGCATCGGCGGCTACGCGCCCGGGCCCGCGGTATCGGAAAGCCCCGCGGAACCGGCGGCCGGCGCCTCCCCGGCCACCGCCCGCGCCTCACCCTGCCGCCGCCCCTTGCGCAGCCCGAAGTAGTACGCCAGGACACCGGCACCCAGGGCCGCCTGGAGGGCGAACAGCGCCGACTCGACCTCCCCGGACGGAGGTTCGTAGAGCGGCGCGAACCACGGCTCGTAGTCCGGTGCGATCTCCGTGATCGCGGTCTCCGCCTCCCCGTCGGCGCCCGTGAAGGGCTCCTCCTTGTGGTCGCCCAGACCGAGGGCGAGCGGCAGCACCGCCAGCGCCGCCACGATCGCCACCAGCAGTGTGTTGATCTTCGCGTTACGGCTCATCGGACCGCGGCCTCCTTCTTGGCCCCGCCCTGGAGGAGCACTCCGAGGCGGGTCAGCTCACCCTTGCTGGACTGCACGAGCAGCCGCATCACCAGCACGGTGAGCAGGCCCTCGCTGACGGCCAGCGGGATCTGGGTGAGCGCGAAGATGCCGCCGAACTTGGCCAGGGCTCCGGCCACGCCGCTGCCCGGGTCGGGGAACGCCAGCGCCAGCTGCACGCTGGTGACGCAGTACGTGGACAGGTCCGCGACGAACGCGCCGAAGAAAACGCCCACCATCAGCGACACCCCGGACCGCCGCAGCAGCGCGTACACCCCGAAGCCGGCCCACGGCCCGACGATCGCCATCGAGAACACGTTCGCGCCGAGCGTGGTCAGTCCGCCGTGGGCCAGCAGCAGGGCCTGGAAGAGCAGGGTGATCGTGCCGAGCACGGCCATGATCGGTGGCCGGAACAGGATCGCGCCCAGCCCCGTGCCGGTCGGATGCGAGCAACTGCCGGTCACGGAAGGGATCTTGAGTGCCGACAGGACGAAGGTGAAGGCCCCCGACGCGCCGAGCAGCAGGGTGGACTCGGGATTCGCCCTGACCTCACGGGTGAGCGCCCGTACGCCGTGGATCACGAAGGGGGCGGACGCGACGCCCCAGGCGGCGGCGTGCACAGGGGGCAGATACCCCTCGGCTATATGCATGGTTGGGAGACCCTCTCCAGCACCTCGTGGATGGACAACGCGCCCTGGCCGGTCTCCTGGCTGACGGGTCCTGCCGCCCGGGCTCCGCCTTCCCGGACACCACGGTCTCCCGTGGCGGTCCAGTGGCTTCCTTGCGGAGAGAGCCGGACTTCCCGATCACAGTGGCGAGGGCCGCACCGGTACTCCACCGGTTTCCCGTTCACCAAGGCCCTGCGACATTAGTGCGTTGACCAGGTGCATCACAAGCCGCGCACGGATGCGCACGGTCACACCTTGCGATAGTCGTACGCCTCGGCGGCCGCCGCCTCCACCGCGTCCAGATCCGCGCCGGCGGACGCGGTGACCACCGCGGCGACGGCGCCCTCCACGAACGGCGCGTCCACCAGCCTGGTCCCCTCCGGGAGTTCGTCGCCCTCGGCCAGCAGCGCCTTGACCGTCAGCACGGCGCTGCCGATGTCGACCAGCACGGCCACCCCGGCGCCCCGGTCCACCTCGTGCGCGGCACGCGCCGTCAGCTCCGAACTGGTGCCGAGGCCGCCGTCCGCGGTCCCGCCCGCCGCGGCGACCGGTACGGCGTCGCCGGCGCCGGCCAGCCTGCGGGCGAGGTCGGCCACCGACTCCGCGACCTGCGCGCTGTGGGAGACGAGGACGATCCCGACCGGGCCGGTCATCGTGCCGCCTCCTCGAGGGCCCCGACCAGCAGGGCGGAGGACGTCGCCCCCGGATCCTGATGCCCGATGCTGCGCTCGCCCAGATAGCTCGCCCGCCCCTTGCGGGCCAGCATCGGCACGGTCGCCGCCGCGCCCTCGTCGGCGGCCTCCCGAGCGGCCGCGAAGGACTCGTCCAGCGCCGCGGCCGCGGGCTCCAGCGCGTCCAGCATCGTCTTGTCCCCGGCCTTCGCGCCGCCGAGCTGCGCCACCGCCGCGATCCCCGCGCGCAGCGCCTCGGCGAGCTGTGCCCGCGTCACCTCGGCCTCGTCGCCGAGCGCCTTGCCGGCCCGCCGCAACAGCGTCCCGTACAGCGGTCCCGACGCCCCGCCGACCGTCGAGATCAACTGCCGCCCGGTCAGCATCAGTACCGCACCGGGGGTGTCCGGCACGTCCTTCTCCAGCGCCGCCCGCACCGCCGTGAAACCCCGCTGCAGATTCGTACCGTGGTCGGCGTCCCCGATCGCGGCGTCGAGTTCGGTCAGCCGGGCCGCCTCGCGGTCCACCGCCTCGGCCAGGGCGTTCATCCAGCGGAGGAAGAAATCCGCGTCGAGCACAGCGCCGCCTCCTTCTCGTGACGCACCGGCTCCCCCGCGCGCGTCGTCGCGGCCCGCGGACGCGGAGCCGCCGTCGGCCGGGCCGGGCATGGCTCAGCGGCCCCAGCGCAGCGCGGGCGTCTCCACGGGGGCGTCCCACAGCCGCAGGATCTCCTCGTCCGCCTCGCACAGCGTCACCGAGCAGCCCGCCATGTCGAGCGAGGTGACGTAGTTGCCGACCAGGGTCCGGGCCACCGGAACGGCCCGCTCGGCGAGCACCCGGTGGACCTCCGCGTTGAAGCCGTACAGCTCCAGCAGCGGTGTCGCGCCCATGCCGTTGACCAGCGCCAGCACCGGACTCGACGGCTGCAGATCCTCCAGGACCGCGTTCACCGCGAAGTCCGCGATCTCCCGCGACGTCATCATCGGCCGCCTCTCCCGGCCGGGCTCGCCGTGGATGCCGATCCCCAACTCCAGCTCACCGGAGGGCAGATCGAAGGTCGGACTGCCCTTGGCCGGGGTCGTCACCGCGCTGAGCGCGACGCCGAAGCTGCGCGACCGCTCGTTGACCCGGCGGGCGACGGCCTCGACCCGCTCCAGCGGCGCCCCCTCCTCCGCCGCGGCACCCGCGATCTTCTCCACGAAGAGCGTCGCGCCCGTACCGCGCCTGCCCGCCGTGTAGAGGCTGTCCTGCACGGCCACGTCGTCGTTGACGAGCACCTTGGCCACCTGGACGCCCTCGTCCTCGGCGAGTTCCTGGGCCATGTCGAAGTTCAGCACGTCGCCGGTGTAGTTCTTCACCACGAAGAGCACACCCGCCCCGCTGTCCACCGCCGCCGCTGCCCGGGCCATCTGGTCCGGCACCGGGGACGTGAAGACCTCGCCGGGGCACGCCGCCGAGAGCATCCCGATTCCCACGAACCCGCCGTGCAGGGGCTCGTGCCCCGACCCGCCGCCGGACACCAGGCCCACCTTGCCCGGGACAGGGGCGTCCCCCCGCACCACGACCCTGTTCTCCACGTCGATGTTCAGCCCGGGGTGCGCCGCGGCCAGACCGCGCAGGCCGTCGGCGACGACCGTCTCGGGGACGTTGATGAGCATCCTCATGGGAACCTCCTGGTGGGACTGGCGACGATCACTCCGGACGGTGTCCTCTCAGGCCGGGCCGTGGCGGGACGGGCCGCACACCCTCTGCCAGTATCGGCGCAAACGGCCCGCACGGCACCGCGCTCCCCCCGATCCGTCGGCACCGTCAGCGGGCGGCCGGAGGTTCCCTGCGGTGACGGCCGTCCGGCGCAGGCGGGTCAGTAGCGCAGCGCGCTCGCGATACCGCCCATCCCCGCGAGCGTGCCGTCCGGGACGAACCGCACCTGCGCGCCCGTCTCCAGGGACTTCTCGACGATCTCGTCCACGACGTCGACCACCGCGTCCAGGTCGCCGGTGTCGGCGGGCAGGAGGTGGGCGCCGGTGTCCCGCACCGTCTCGCGGTAGTTCTCCTCCACGGCGAGCAGCGCGACCCGGCCCGTCTCCACGCTCTGCCGGATCTCGTCGACGCCGGCGGCGAAGGCGCGCCTGCCCCTGGCCCGGTCCAGTTCCTCCAGCACGCCGGAGACCTCCTGCTGCGCGTGGGCCTCGACGAACGGTCGCACCGCCTGCCAGACCGCATCGGCGGAGCCGCCCGCCACCCCGCCCCGGGGTGCGTGGACGGCCTGGCCCTTCGCGGCCGTGCCGACGTCGTCGAGGAGGGCGAGCGCGGCGGGCTCGCCGGTCACGTACAGCGGCCGCGGGTCGGCCTTCAGCACCGCGGCGAGCGCCGTGTCGGCCTCCCGCAGGAAGTGCCGCGTGTCCTCGTCCCGGAAGGTGCTGGGCACATCGCCGATGCGCTCCTGGCGCTCGGCGTCGAAGTTCTCCGCGGGGCGGGACATCGGGAAGGGCCCGGTGCGCTCCTCCGTGAGGCGGTCGGCAGCGCCGCTCCACAGGGTGGCCAGGTCCGACGCGACCGCCAGGACCCAGAAGGGGCGCTCCGCGGCCTGTGCCGAGACGAGGTTGCGGGTCAGATAGGTGTCCGACAGCACCACGCGCTCGGGCACCGGCCGGCCGAGCGTCCACACCTCGTGCTCGCCCGGCGCGGCGAAGACCACCAGTCCGTCCTCCGCGTGCACCAGGTCGATCTCGGCCAGCGCCCGGTCGAGCTGCTCGGACACGTCGATCCGGGTGTCCCGGGTGACGGCGGGATCGGCCTTGAGCTGCTCCTTGGCCTCCGTCATGAGATTGCGCAGCCGGACCGGGTCCTGCGCGCTGTCCGGCTCACGGCGGTGCGTGGGCATGAGCACCGACACCGCGGGATAGGGGCGCTGCCGGCGGAGCCGGACCAGGTCGTCGGAGCTGAGGGCTGGGTGCATCGGGTCCACCCTTTCCGAGCGGTGTGCACTGGAGGGCCGGGCTGTCCGCACCGAGGTGCGACGAGCTGAAGCCGACTCCTTGCACCATAAGTCGGATTGCCTGCGCGGGCACCAGGACCGGTGGGGCGCCGCCCCGCCCGCGCCGCCGTGCGCGTGCGCCGGGCGGGCGCCGACCTCACACCATGCCCACGAGACGGTCGGCGACCGTCCTCGCCCGGGGGCCCATGAGGATCGTCCAGTGGTTGCAGTCGGGCACCGCCTCCGCCGTGAGCAGCGGCGTCCGGGCGGTCCAGTGCGCGACCAGAGCGTCGGACAGCATGCCCGGCTCCGCCCCCGTCAGCCCCCGGGGTGCGTGCAGCAGCACCGCCGGCACCGCGAGTCCCGCCAGGTCCTCGGCGAGGGCCGGCGCCGAGGTGAGCAGCGCGCGGCCGTCGCGGCGGACCGGACCCTCCTGGGCGCGGGAGCGACGGGCGCCGGAGGGGCCCGTGATGTCGTAGCGGACGTACGCCTCGATGTCGTCGTTCCATTCGGGGCCGAGAGCGGGATGGGCGCGGAAGAGGTCCACGTACGCCTCGTCGCTCTCGAACGTACGGGTCAGCCGCGCCAGGACCGGCCCCATCGAGGAGTCGAGCAGGGCATCGGGATCGGCGCCGTCCTCCAGGGGCAGGGGAAGTCCGCCGTCGATCAGCAGCAGCCGGTCGAAGAGCTCCGGGCGGCGCGCTGCGGCCCGCAGCGCCGCACACGCCCCCATCGACTGGCCCGTGACCGCGACGGGCGCGCCGCCGCCCCAGCGCTCGGCAGCCGCGCACAGATCGGCGGCGTGGGCGTCGAGGCCGTGGGGCCCCGGGGTGTCGGCGCTGCCGCCCCGGCCCCGCAGGTCGAGGGCGAACAGCGACCAGTCGGGGTGCAGATGGCGGCCGAGAGCGCGGAACGACATCCCGGACGCGGTGATGCCGTGTGCCGCGACCGCCGTGCGCGGCCCCGTGCCGAACCGCAGGACGCGCAGCGTCCCGCCGTCGACGGGGAGTTCGAGCTCGAGGGGGTCGGTCATCCGGTGCTTCCTTCCGACGGGTCGTCACATCGCATCCGGGTCAGCCTTTCACCCGACCGGCCGGGGCGTTCCGCCCGGGGCGTGGTCGGGCCTCGAACAGGCAGGCGTCGTTGACCGTGTGGTCGGTGTCCGGCACCCCGCCGTCATGGGCGGGGATCGAGGGTCATGGGCTGTGGTCGCGTCCGTCCCGAGGAGCGAAGGCGCCGAGGGCGTCGGCGCCGGTCGCGTGGGCGTCGGCGTCGGTCGCGTGGGCGTCGGTCGCGTGGGCGTGCGGGAAGTGGCGGCCCGATCGGAGGTGTCCGGGCAGGGCGGCACGGGGCCCGCAGTGCGCACGGCGGCGTCCGACCGGCCGGGCCGGCGTCTTCGCGCCACGGATGTCCGCGGGCACCCGGACGCTCGGAGCCCGCGACCGGTCCGTGTCGTACGCCCCCGGCCCGGCAGCCGCCCGGCGGTGTGGTTCAACGGCCTTCTCCCGCACGCCCATTGACTTCCGCTCCGGGGTGTTGGTTCAGTGGCTCATCCACTGAACCACTGAGGAGGAGCGGCGTGGAAGCACTGCCCCGCGAGACGATCGTCGACGTCCTGGAGGGGCGGCTGAGGGATGACATCCTCACCGGACGTCATCCAGCAGGCAGCTATCTGCCGCCGGAACGCAGCCTGGCCGACGGCTACGGCGTCACCCGTACCACCCTCAAGCACGCCTTCGGGCGCCTCGTCCAGGCAGGGCTGCTGGAGACCCGGCACGGAGTGGGCACCCGGGTCCGTGACTTCGCCCGGCTCGGCGGGGCGGATCTGCTCCCCATGCTCGTGCGGCACGACCCCGGCTGGATCCGCGAGATCTTCGAAGTGCGCCGCAGCATCGGTGCGTTGATCGCCGAGCGGGCCGCCCGCCGGGCCACCGCCGGGCAGCGGGCCGAACTCGGCGCGCTGCTGGCGGCCGTGCGCGCCGCCGAGGGCGGTGACGCGGTCCAGCTCGCGGACATCGAGGTGCACCGTTCGCTCGCCCGTGCGACCGGCAACCGGGTCTACGGCCTGCTCACCAACACGCTCTTCAACGCCTATCTGCCCGTACGGGCCGCGCTCGTCGGCCCGTTCACCGACGCCGCGGCCGCCCACGCGCGGCTGGAACCCGTGGTGGCTGCGGTGCGCTCCGGCGACGGGGGCGCCGCGCGGCGGGCGGCGGAGACCTATCTCACCGAAACCGAACGGATCATGCTGGAGGGCCTCGTATGAACACGAGCGGGAACGGGAACGGCGCGGGTACGGGGGCGGAAGCGGTGGCGGTTACCGGATCGACGCCGGGCACGGGCGCGGACGCGGACGCGGAGGTGGTCGTCGGCTCGGCGGGAGACGGGGGTGCCGCCGTGGCGGTCACGGGCACGAAGCCGGACCGGGCCGCCGTGGCGGATACCGCCGCGGCGACGGTCACGCCGTCGGTCACCGCCCCGGGCGCGTCCGGTGGCGCGGGCAGGCGCGGCACAGTGTTCGCCGAGACCATGCTCGGCACGGTCCGGCTCGACGGCGAGGACCGCGCCCGCCGGATCCGCCTCGACCTCCGGGTGACGGCGGACCGTGTCATCCGTCCGCTCGGCACGACCGCAGCCCAGGCGAGCGGACGGATACGCGTCGCAGGATGGTCCGACGACGCCCGCGCCGAGGGCGGGCTGGAGATCTCCCCGCTCGCCCGGCGCCGCATCCGCTACCGGCTCTCGTTCACCGCCGGGGGCCGCCGGTTCACGCTCGACGGATGGAAGTCCGTCACCCCGCGCAGACCGCTCGCGTCCATGACCGTCCTGCCCTTCACCCTCTACGAGGACGGAGCGCGGGCCGGTCGGGGCGCGCTGCGCTTCCCGGTGGCCACGGGACTCCTGCCCTTCCTCGCGAGTTTCCGCTTCCCCCGCGCCGCGGAGAGCGCCGAGGCGCTGACGGCGCCCCGCTGGACGGGCGAGCCGGGACGCACCGAGGTCTGGTACACGACTCTCACCGACCCGGCGACCGGCGCGGGGCTGTGGCTCCACCACGAACTCACCGCCCCCGCCGACGGATCCGCGGCGTACGCCCACGGCTGGGCCGCGGTGTTCCCGAAGGACGGGCCGGTGCGCCATGCCCGTTTCGGTCCCGCCGAGTGGACGCCCGGAGGGGCGGGCTTCACGGCCGAGGGTGTCGAGGCCGTCCCCGGCCGGCTGACCGGCTCGGCCGGAGCGCTGCGCTGGGACCTCACCGAACGGGCCGAGGGCGCACCGCTGTTCACCTTCCCCCGGTGGTCCTGGCGCAGGCCGCTGCTCCCCGCCGCCCAGATCCTCCCGGCGGCCCGCGCCTCGTACGACGGCACGTTCTCCTACGACGGCACCACCCTGACGCCCACCTCCGCACCCGGTGCCTCCGCCCGGATCTACGGGCACGGCAACGCCCGCCGATGGGCCTGGCTGCACGCGGACCTGGGCGATGGCGACGTGCTGGAGATCGTCGCCGCGGTCTCCATGCGGCCCGGGCTGCGCGGCCTTCCGCCCCTGGTCTTCCTGCGTCTGCGCCGGGGCGCGCACACCTGGCCCCGGCGCGCGGAGCGCTCGGCCGCCGGCTGGGCCGGGCTCGGGCGGTTCCGCGCCTCCGTCGGCCTGCCCACGTGGTCCGTCAGCGGGCGCGCGGGGCTGCGCCGGATCCGGGTCGAGGTCACCCAGCCGGAGAACCGCACCCTGGCGCTCGACTACACCGATCCGGACGGCTCTCATGCCGTCTGCCGCAACAGCGAGCGCGCCGACGCCCATGTCCTGCTGGAGCGCCGGTGGTTCGGCGGCTGGCGCACCGAGGCCGAGTGGACCCTGGACGGCACCGCCCACGCGGAAGTGGGGACCCGGTGAGCCTCACCGGCTTCGTCGCCTCCCTCATCGCCGACGACGGCACCGCGGACTGGCCGGCGCGGGTGCCCGCACGGCTCGACGCCGTGCTCGACTCGATGCCCCTGCCCGCGCGCGCCGGGTTGCGGTCCGCCGCACGTGCCCTCGACGCCTACGCCGTCGTCCGCGCCGGCCGCGGCCTGGCCGCCCTCACCCCGGGCGAGCGCGAGTCCGTCCTGGCCGCCCTCGCCGCACGCCCCGCGCTTCTGTCCCTGCTCGACGTGCTCAAGGTGCCCGTGCTGCTCGCCGCCGGCACGGAACACATGCTCCAGCGGCCGCGGCGGGCCCCGCGGCTCGTACGCACGGACCCGCCGCTCGACTGCACCCCCGCCGGGCAGTGGCCCGACCGCTCCACCGCCGACGCCGTGGTCGTCGGCTCCGGCGCGGGCGGTGCCGTGGCCGCGCGGACCCTCGCCCGTGCCGGGCTCGACGTCGTCGTCCTGGAGGAGGGCCGGCACCACTCCACCGCCTCCTTCACCGGGCGCGCCCCGCTCGAACGGTTCGCCGATCTCTACCGCGACGGCGGCGCCACCGTCGCCCTGGGCCGCCCGCCGCTGCTGCTGCCGGTCGGCCGGGCCGTCGGCGGCACCACGGTCGTCAATTCGGGGACCTGCTACCGCACCCCCGACCATGTCGCCGAACGCTGGGCGAGGGACTTCGGGTTCGTCCTCGCCGAACGCCTCGACACCTGTCTCGACGAGGCCGAGCGCACCCTGAGCGTCGCGACCCAGCCGTCCGACGTCCTCGGCCGCAACGGCCGCATCGCCCTCGCCGGGGCCGGCAAGCTCGGCTGGCGGGCCGCGCCGCTGCGCCGCAACGCGCCGGGCTGCCTGGGCTCCTGCCAGTGTGTCGTCGGCTGCCCGACCGGGGCCAAGCAGAGCGTGCAGCTGTCCGTCCTGCCCGACGCCTGTGCCGCCGGGGCGCGCATCGTGACCGGGGCGCGGGTACGGCGCGTGCTGGTGGACGCCGACCGCCCCGGCGGACCCCGAGCCGCCGGAGTGCGCGTACGGCGAGAGGGCGGGGGCGACTTCGAGATCCTCGCCCCGCTGGTCGTCGTCGCCGCCGGCGCCCTCGAGACACCGCCCCTGCTGCGGCGGTCCGGCCTCGGCGGACATCCCCGCCTGGGCCGCAACCTCAGCGTCCACCCCGCGACCAGCGTCGCCGGACGCTTCGACGAGCCCGTCACCGCCTGGGAGGGCGTGCTGCAGAGCGTCGGTGTCGAGGAGCACCACGACCGCGGGGTGCTGATCGAGGCGACGGCGACCCCGCCCGGCATGGGGTCCTTCGTGCTGCCGGGACTCGGCGGCGAGCTGCGCAGGGAACTGGAGGACGCCGACCGGCTCGCCACCCTGGGCGCGATGATCGCCGACCGGCCCTCGGGCCGGGTCCTGGGCCGCGGCCGCACCCTGCCGCGCTACGACCTGGACCGGCGGGACGGCGCCCGGCTGATGCGCGCCGTACGCGCCATGGGGGAGATCCTGTTCGCGGCCGGGGCCCGGGAGGTCCTTACCGGCATCCCCACCGCGCCGCGCGCCCGCGACCTCGGCGAACTGGACGTCGTCCTCGCCGGCGCGGGCCCCCGGAAGCTGCACCTCTCCGCGTACCATCCCACCGGCACGGTCGCGGCGGGCTCCGATCCGGAACGCTCCCCGGCCGACGCCACCGGACGGCTGCGGGGCGTCATGGGGGTGCTCGTCGCCGACGCGTCCGTGCTGCCCGGCTGCCCCGAGGTGAACCCGCAGCTGAGCATCATGGCCGCCGCGCTGGCCGTCGCCGAGGCGCATCTGGAGCGGTGAGCCCGCGTCCGCCGGGTGAGAATGGGCCGGTGAGGTGAGTGTCATGGCTCCATGGCGGGTCCGGGACCTGGACGACGGCGACCTCGACCAGGTGGTGCGCATCTGGGAGGAAGCACGGGACACCCCCTCCGACCCGGCCGTGACACTGGCCGAGGTGGTCGGCGCCATACGCACGGACGCCCCCGCCGTGGTCGCCTCGGTGGGGGACAGGATCGTCGGCGCGGCGGTGTCCTCGACCGCCGAGGAGCGGGCGTGGGTGCTGCGGCTGGCCATCGCCCGCGAGTGGCGCGGACACGGCATAGGATCGGCGCTGCTCGCGGCCCTGGAGGAGCGCCTGTCCCAGGTGGGCGTGAGGCGTATCGGGGCCCTGCTGCCAGAGGGGGAGGTGGGCGAGCGGGCCTTTCTGAACTCCCGGTACACCCAGCGGCCCGACCTGAGCTACTTCGAGAAGGTGCTGTCCGCGGACTCGGCCGAGGCGACCATCCTGGAGCAGTTGGGCGGCGCGGTCCCGGAAGCGGGCCTGTGGCACCACATCGCGGGCATGGACGCGGAGAAGACGCTGATCGAACGGCGCCTGGTGCTGCCGCTGGAGCACCCGGAGGCCGCGGAACGCTTCCAACTGGTGCCGCCGCGCGCCGTCGTGCTGTTCGGCCCGCCGGGCACGGGCAAGACCACCTTCGCCCGCGCGGTGGCCTCCCGGCTGCGGTGGGCCTTCATCGAGGTCTTCCCGTACCAGCTCGCCGCCGATCCGCACGGTGTGGCTGCCGGTCTGCGCCAGCTGTTCTCCAGGGTGGCCCACCTCGACCGGGTGGTCCTCTTCTTCGACGAGGCGGAGGAGATCGCCTCCGAGCGCCGCGATCCCACGACGCTCGCCCACCGGGTGACCAACGAACTGCTCAAGCTCATCCCGCAGTTCCGGCGCGGCGAGCGCAGGCTGCTGATCTGCGCCACCAACGCGGTCCGCAGTCTGGACCCGGCCTTCCTGCGGCCCGGGCGGTTCGACTACCTGATTCCGGTCGGACCGCCCGACGCCGACGCCCGGCGGGCCATCTGGACGCGGTACATCGGCCCCGACCGCCTCGCCGGCATCGACCTCGAGTCGCTCGTCGCCGCGAGCGACCGGTTCACCCCCGCCGACATCGAGTTCGCCGCACGCACCGCCGCGCAGAGCGCCTTCGAGCGGCATCTGGCCGACGGCTCGCCGTCCGTGGGGGAGAGGACCGGTCTCACCGAGGACTACCTGCAGGCGGTGGCGCACACCCGCACCACGCTCACGGAGGAGGACATCCGGGCCTTCGACCACGACCTGAGGGCCGCGGCCAGGGTGTGAGCTCCGCCCGGCGAGCACCGCCCTCGATCGGGGACCCTCCACGACCGGGCACCCGAGGTCGCCGAACGGATCCGACGCGGCCGGACCCCTCCGGCGGCGCTCGCCTGGCGGAACCGCGCCGGGGCGCGCAGCGTGGATGACGGGGTCTGCGAGAAAGGTGGAACGGCATGAGCACGAGCGATCCGGCTCCCCGGGTGGTCGTGGGCGTCGACGGCTCGCCCTCGTCGTACGCCGCGCTGCGCTGGGCCGTCCGGCATGCCGGCCTGATCGGGGCGACGGTGGACGCGGTGGCGGCGTACGAGATTCCGGGCGCGCACGCCTGGTCGGCGCCCGCGGTGGACATGGAGTTCGACGCCGCCGAGGCCAAGCGCGGCCTCGTGGAGGAAGTGCGGAAGGTGCTCGGCGAGACCGGTGAGACCCAGGTCCACGAGCGACTGGTGCACGGCAACCCGGCCGAGGCCCTGCTGGTCGCCGCCGAGGGCGCCGAGCTGCTGGTGGTGGGCTCCCGCGGTCGCGGAGGGTTCGCACGGATGCTCCTCGGATCGGTGAGCCAGCAGGTCAGCCAGCACGCACCGTGCCCCGTGGTGATCGTCCGCCCGGACGTGGACGTGGGTGGCGCCGGGGCCGGTACGGCCTGACGCGGCAATGCCGTGCGCGGCACCCGTGCGCCGCGCACGGCGTGCCCTCGGGCGTCTCTCGAAAGTCCCGTCCGGGCCGGGGCGGACGACGCTGCTTCTGAAACACGCCCTCGCGCCGCGGGCCGGCGAGCGGGCCCGCGGCCGCAGGCCGGGTCAGGTGCGTTCGTCCCGCGACGGCGGCCGGAGCCGGGTGGGCAGGCCGGTGCCGCCGAATGTGCCGGCCCGGGAGCCGCGGGCCGCGGGCCGGGCCCGGGGCCGGTCACCACGGCCCGTACCGGCCCGCCGGTGACCGGCCTCCACGGGGTGTCACACCGCTGCCCGGCCGCTCACGCCCCCGGCTCCGCCTTCGTCGTTCCGATCCCGGCCCGACCGGGAGGCGGGCAGCCGGCGGGTGAACGGGAACGCCGCGAGCGTCACCCCGGCCGTGGTCAGGATCGCCGCTTTCAGACTGCCGAGCTGCGCTTCGGCGTACGAGGCGACGAGAGCGTCGACCTCGGCCGGCGGCAGCGCCGCCTGCTGGGCCGCGGCCCGTACCTGCTCGGTGGTCACGAAGCTGACCCCTGCCTCGACGGCGATGCCGGTCTGCTCACGGGCGGCGTCCGAGACACGGGGGTCGTCCTCGATCTGCGTGGTGAACACGCCGACCAGCGCACCGATCAGGATGGAGCCCACGAGCGCGGTCCCCAGGGAGGACCCGAGATTCTGGGCCGTGTACTGCAGACCGCCCGCCTCGCTGCGGTCCGCCTCCCCGACGCTGGACTGCACCACGTTGCCGAGCTGCGAGGCGAGCAGTCCCATGCCCAGGCCGAGCACGGCCATCGACAGTGCGAACTGGACGTCCTCGATCTGCGGCTCGATCCCGGCGAGGAGCCAGAGCACGGCGGCGAACAGGACGAGCAGACCGACCCGCACCACCGTGCGCGGGCTCGCGAACCGGCCGAGGAAGGGCCCGCTCAGTGAGGCGACGAGCATGGTGAGCGAGACGGGAAGCAGCCTGAGGCCGGTCCGGAAGGCGTCGAAGCCGAGGACGATCTGCAGGTACAGGGGAATGACGAAGAACAGACCGAGCAGCACCAGGTTCTGGCACAGCAGCATGGCCAGCCCCGCGCGCAGCGGAGGGACGCCGAAGAGGGAGAACCGTACGAGCGGGTCCCGGGCCCGCTCCTCCCGCCGGCGCTCCCAGGCCCGGAACAGCGCGAGCAGGACCGCTCCGGCGGCGATGACGGCGAGTGTGGGCGCGAAGCCGAACACCGTGAACGGGGCGTTGCGCGGCCGCACCCACCCCCAGGAACTGCTCTGCAGCACGCCCAGGACCACCAGCCCGAGGCCGACGGCCGACAGCGCGGCACCGACGCCGTCGATCCGCACCCGGGGACCGGTGGCGGGACGGTCGTCGATCCAGCGGATGCAGCACAGCAGGGCCAGGACCACGACCACCTCGCCGGCGAAGACCAGCCGCCACGTCAGATAGGTCGTCACCCACCCTCCGAGGAGCGGTCCCACCGCGATGCCGGCGCCGGCGAGCCCGCCGATGACGCCGTATGCCACGGCACGGTCACGACCCCGGTAGGCGCCCGCCACGAGGGCGGCCAGCGCGGGCAGGACCAGCGCGGCACCGAGCCCCTCGACGACCGACCAGCCGGCCGCCAGCACCCACAGCTCCGGGGCGACCGCCGTGATCGCGGAGCCCGCCCCGTAGACGGCCAGGCCCACCGCGAACGTGCGGCGTCGCCCGAACGCGTCCCCCAGCCGACCTCCAGTGATCATGAAGGCGGCCATGACCAGGGCGTACAGGGTGATCACTGCCTGGATCGCCGTGACCTCCGTGTCGAAGTCCTCGACGAGCCGGCTGATCGACACGTTCATCACCGAGGTGTCCAGCACCATGAGGAACTGCGCAGTCCCGAGGACGAGCAGGGCCCGCCACCGCCGCATGGCCGCACCTCCGGCAGTCGCCTACGAGATGGAGCATCCAGCCTCAGCGTCCCAGCCGTGGCGACTGCCTGCGACTCCGGCGCCGCCCGCGGTGAGCGGTGGCCCGCTCGCGGCACGGTCGCGCGGCCGCACGCGTGCGGGGGATCCTGGAGCGAGGGCGGTGCCGCGCCGGCCCCGGAGGCGCCGGTGCCGGCGGTGCGGCCCGTACGCGGGCGAGGAGGTCACGCCATGACACGGACGCTGGAGTGGAAGGTCCGCATGTACCTGTCCGAGGAGGACGGTACGACCAGGGCCAGGATGGACCTGGACACCGGCACGGCGAAGCTCACCGGCCACGGGACCGCGCGCTGCAACCCGCAGGACGTGGACGTCCCCGAGATCGGCGACGAACTCGCGGCGAGCCGTGCCATGAGCGACCTCGCCCGGCAGCTGATGCGGGTGGCGGACCGGGACCTGGAGGCGGTGGGCGCCGGGCCGGAGAGCACGGTCGCGGCCCCGTACGGCTGGCCCTCGGCATGAGGGCTGTCCGGTGACCTGGCGGAGCCCGGCGCCGCGGCCCCGGCCGGGCCCGGACGGGGCCGCGATCGGGGCCGGTGGGACCTGGCGGTACCCGTCGCCCGGTGTTTCCATGGAAGGGACGGGAAGGGCTCCAACAGAGGACGCGGAGCAGCGGTCGGAACGCTCACCGCGCAATCAGGATCCACGAGAAGTGGATGAGCCCTTTCCGCCTTCCGCGCGCCGGCCCCCTGGCGGCGGCGGGGACCGGCCCGGCGCGCTCCGCCGGCCGCGCAGCCCGGCTTCCTCCGGGCTACGGTGAGAGCTGCGCGTGGCGCGCGATGACCGTTCGACACCGGCGGAGGTGTCATGGGCGGCGACGTCCGTAGCGAAGCGGGTCAGGACGAGGGCCGGGTCCCGCGGCTGAGGTTCGACGAACTGCTCGAAGAACTCCGGGTGCGCATCGACGAGGTGCGCGGTACCAGGGACAGGCTCAACGGTCTGCTGGAGGCGGTCCTCTCGGTGGGCCGGGGGCTGGACCTGTCGCAGGTGCTCCGCGAGATCGTGGAGGCGGCGGTCGTCCTCGTGGACGCCGAGTACGGGGCCCTCGGCGTGATCGGGGGCGACAAGCGCCTCTCCCAGTTCCTGCCCGTGGGCATCAGCGACGAACTGCGCGGACGGATCGGGGACCTGCCCTCGGGGCACGGACTCCTCGGTGAGCTGATCCGGCATCCCGCACCGCTCCGGCTCGCCGAACTGGCGGACCACGAGGCGTCCTCCGGATTCCCCGAGCACCACCCCCCGATGCATTCCTTCCTCGGCGTGCCCATCAGGGTGCGCGACGAGGTGTTCGGCAACCTCTATCTGACCGAGAAGCGCAGTGGGGCCTCCTTCGACGACGAGGACGAGGCGGTCCTGACGACGCTCGCCGTCGCGGCCGGAATCGCCATCGAGAACGCCCGGCTGTTCGAGGAGACCCGGTCCCGGGAGCGGTGGCTCGCCGCGAGTGCCGAGTGCACCGCTGCCCTGCTCTCCGGCGCCTCGGAGTCCGAGGTGCTGGAGATGATGCTCGACCGGGCCCGCCGGATCTCCTGCGCCGACCTCGGGCTCGTCTACCTCACCGAACCCGACGGGAACCTGCGCTGCGCCCTCGCGCACGGTGAGGGCGCCGAGCGACATCTCGGCCTGGTGCTGCCGCGGGGCGAGGGCACGCTGGCCAGGGCCGCGGTGCTGAGCGAGAACGGGCTGCTCACCACGCCCGACGCGGCCGAGGACCCCCGTGTCACGTTCCGGCCGGAACGCTGGAAGGACTTCGGGCCGGCGATGGCGGTGCTGGTGGGCGACTCGCAGAAGCTGCGGGGGGTGCTCATGCTGGCCCGTGCGGCGGGTCGGACCGAGTTCGGCGACCCGGAGACGGCCCCGCTGTCCGGGTTCGCCGGCCAGGCGGCCCTCGCCATGGAGCTGGCCGACCGGCGCCGGGACGCCGAACAGGTGAGCCTGCTGGCCGACCGGGACCGTATCGCCCGGGACCTGCACGATCTCGCCATCCAGCGGCTGTTCGCGACGGGGATGACGTTGCAGAGCGCCCAGCGGTTCGTGGACCACCCGGTGGCCGCGGAGCGGCTGGAACGCGCCATCGACGACCTCGACTCCACGATCAAGATCATTCGCTCGACGATCTTCGGGCTTCGTGAGCACGAGGCCACCGGTGTGCTCCCGGGCCTCAGGGCACGGGCCGTACGGGCCGTGGAGGAAGCCACTCCGGCCCTCGGTTTCGCACCCGCGCTGCGTATGGAGGGACTCATCGACACCGAGGTGCCGAGCCGGGTCGCCGACGAGGCCGTCGCCGTGCTCGGCGAGGCCCTGGCGAACGTCGCCCGCCACGCCCGGGCGTCGAGGGCGGAGGTCACCATCGCCGCGCGCGCCGACCGGATGTCCGTCACCGTGACCGACGACGGCGTCGGCATCACCCCGCACGGTCGCCGCAGCGGACTGCGCAACATGGCCGAACGCGCCGAGCGGCTGTCCGGCGAGCTCGCCGTGACCCGGGGCATCGCCGGCGGCACCCGGCTGGTCTGGACGGTACCGCTGCGCGATGAAGGCCGCGGCTCCTGACGGCAGACCCGCCCCGGCGCCGGCCGTGCACGGAGCCGGCGGCCGCGTGCGCGCTCAGGCCCGTGGTTCGTCGTGCTCGTGGGCCTGCGCGGCGATGACCGCCGCCTGGACGCGGCGCTCCACGCCGAGCTTCGACAGCAGTCGTGAGATGTGGTTCTTGACGGTCTTCTCCGAGAGGTAGAGCCGCTTGCCGATCTGGCGATTGGTCAGGCCCTCGCCGATCAGGTCGAGCACGTCGCGTTCCCGTGCCGAGAGGGCCGCGAGGCGTTCGTCCCCGGCCGGCTGCGCCGTATCCGGGTCCCGCAGGGAGTGCATCAGCCGCGCGGTGGTGGAGGGATCGAGCATCGACTGCCCCGTCGCCACCGTCCGCACGGCGGAGATCAGGTCGGACCCCTTGATCTGCTTGAGGACATAGCCCGAGGCGCCGGCCATGATCGCGTCGAGCAGCGCGTCCTCGTCGTCGAAGGACGTCAGCATCAGACATGCGAGCTCCGGCATGCGGGAGCGCAGCTCGCGGCAGACCGTGACGCCGTCGCCGTCGGGGAGCCGTACGTCCAGGACCGCGACGTGGGGGCGCAGCGCAGGCCCCCGGGCCAGGGCCTGTTCGGCGCCGGCCGCCTCGCCCACCACCTCTATGTCGGGTTCGGCGTCGAGCATGTCGTGCAGCCCGCGACGGACGACCTCGTGGTCGTCCAGGAGGAACACCCTGATGGGCGATTCCTCGGAGAAGACCGGTGCCTCGGACATCTGAGCCCTCCAGGTGTGTCGTCCCACCTGATCACGTCCGCTCGGGAGAACGCGGCAACGGGGCCGGCCCGCTCGTCGGCGGACCTTCCCCCGGAACACCGTCCCCGTCCCCGGTGCACCGCCTCGCCGTACGCGGTGGGAGCGCCACCCCGCCGTGCTGCCGGGCCCCGCGGGAACGGCGCCCCGCCGGACGCACGGGCACGGCGCACGGGCCCCGGGCTCCTCGGCTCACGAGTGACACGGCCCTACGGTCGCCGCCGGTGTCAGCTCGCGGACGAGTTCCTGCTCCACACAGTCGGCCAGGGACTCGACCATGGCCGCGAGCGTCGGCGAGAGGCCGGTCCCGAGCGAGGAGTCGACCCCCTGCACCGCGTACACCATCAGCCGGCCGGGCAGCCTTCCGAGCAGCCGGGACAGCTCCAGGGCCTCGCTCAGCACGCGACCGTGCGGCTCTCCGGTCGCGGGCAGGGAGAGCCCGTCCGTGTCGAACTCCCGGCGGACCACCCTGCCGGGCTCGCCGGGATAGGCGTGTGCGCTGGTCACCACCACCGCCAGGTCCACGTCGTGCCACAGGCCCACCAGCCGTGGGGGCTCTCCGTTGCAGGTCTCAAGTTCCACCTCCGGGGGGAGGGGCCGCTCGACGGCGCGTTCGCGGAGCGCGTCGACGACGCCCCAGCCGACTCCGTCGTCCCGCCGGGAGTCGCTGCCCAGTCCGATGAGCGCGATGCGTGTACGGAGATCCATGGCGTGGCTCCTGTCGTGCTCCCCCCACGCTGGCGTGCCCGCGCGGCGGCGCGCATGGGCCGAACGGCCCAATCGGCGGGACCACCTCGCCCGGACCGGTGCGCTTCGCCCGGTACGGGCGGCGGCCCCGCGTCCTGCGCGGCGGTGCCTGCCGCCCTCTCCGGCCGCCCGCGACAGGTCGCCGCTGTCGCCGTGCCGTGCTGCCCGGAGCATCCGGGTCGTCCGGGGCGTCCGGGTCGTCCGGGTCGTCCGGGTCGTCCGGGTCAAGCATGGCGTCGGGCCGGCCGTGCCGCCGGGCCGGGGCGTCGCGATCTCCGTGCCCGGTTCAGTTGGCCAGCAGCGACTCCAGGACCGCCTCGTCCGGCGGGTTGACACCGGCCCGGTTCATGGAGACGCAGTCCGGGTCGAGGCGCAGCCGCGCCAGTTCCCGGCCGGACACGCCCCAGGCGTGCCAGGACCATCGCTCCCAGGCCAGCTGAGGGGGGGTGTACCAGCCGTCGCCGAGGCCGGAGAGGACCGGCTGGGCCTCGTCGGGGCCGGGGCCGATCCGGTACACCAGTCCGCCGAAGATCGAGGCGAACACCTCTCCGCGCTGCACGGTCAGCTCGCCGTAGCCCGGCAGCCTCCCCGACCTCAGCACCGTCCGGGTCTCCAGGTCCATGGCGAACCACGTGCCCGCCAGTCGCTTGTAGACCCCGTACAGCACCCCGTCCAGCACCTCGATGTGCTGCAGGCTCGCGTACCCCTCGAACGGAGCGACCTCCCACAGCACCTCGCGGCGCCGCAGGTCGAAGGCGACGATCGTCGCGCTCGGCCGGGCCGGGGTCACGCTCCCGCCACCCCAGGTGTCACCGGCGAGATACGCGATCCGGGTGCCCGGGCGGTCGTCCAGGGCCAGGGACATCACGCTCTGGTCGGTGATCACGTCGTGGTACACCTTCAGCCGCCGTCTCGCCCGGTCCGCCAGGGTCAGCGCACCCTTGAGCCGGCCGGCCGGCGGGGCGGACGCGATGAGGAACTGGTCCATCGTCCGCGCGTACACCATGTCCGTCGGCCGCTGCTGGTCGTTGTCGATGAACCCGAGTGAACGGATCCTGCCGCGGTCCGGGTCGAGCTCCAGCACCTCCGTGCTCGGATAGAGCGCCGCGTAGACGCGGTTGCCGGCCGTGCGCAGCTGTTTCGGCTCGCCGGACACCGGGATCCGCCGGCTCGTGCCCTGTGCGGGCCGGTGGGTCGTGATGGAGAAATGCCCGCCGACGTGCACCGCCCCACGCGTGCCCGTGGTGATGGACTGCACGGGGTCCGGGCCCGCCATCGCCGTGTCGATCAGTTCCACCGTGGTCGACCCCCCGCCGTCCGGGTCCAGCCACCACAGCCGGCCGCTGCCCGCGCCCCCGAGCAGTCTGCCGTCCGGGAGCGGGAAGAGCGCCCGGTGCTCGTCGAGCGGAGTGGGCGCGGCGACCGGCACGAGGGCGTCGCCGTCGCGCCGGTAGACCGTGCCGGTCGGGCGGCCGACGCAGTACACCGTGCCGTCGCCGGTCGACGTGATCGCGTCGACGAGTCGCTCCGCGGCCGGTATCGGGATGACCCGCGCGTCGCTCCCGTCGGGGGCCAGGTCCACGACCGACCTGCCGAACCCGCCGACCACCCGTCCGCCCCTGGCGAGCAGACAGGCGGCCCCGCCGTACGGCGTCGGCGTGATGGACCTCTTCGCGCCCGTGGCACGGTCGTACGCGACGATGTGGCCGAGCGGGAGCGTGCCGGCGTAGACGTGGCGGTCGTCGGCCGCGATCGCGCGCACGTACTGCTCGCCGGGCATCGCGACGCCCAGGTTGCGCAGCACACCGGTCGACGGCGAGTACTCCCAGACCTCGCCGCGCGGATAGGTGCCCGCGTAGATCGTCCCGTCCGGAGCCGTCGTCAGGCACCAGACGAAACCGCCCGAAGGCCCTATCGTGCCGAGCTGCGTCACCGATCCGGTCGCCGGGTCGAAGCGGTAGAGGTCCGGGAGGGGATAGGTGCCCACGTAGACCTGCCCGCCGGAGACCGTAGCCGCCCAGCCGCCCTCGCCCCGCGAGAGGCGTACCGTCCGCGTGAGCTTCCCGGACGCCAGGTCGATCTCTCCCAGCAGCGGCGGGTTCTGGCCGCGTGCCACCACATAGGCGTGACCGCCGAGGACGGTCATGCCGACGATCGCCGCGGTGTACGTCGCCGTGCCGTACGTCGAGACCGCCGGACCCGAACAGCGCCCCGCCGTGCCGGCCGAGGCCGCTCCGCTCTCCGGGGCCGGGGCGCCCGGCGTACCCGTGCCGTCGGCCGTGCGGGCCTGGGCCGTGGCCGGCACGGGCCCCAGCAAGGACGCCGCGACGAGCCCGGCTCCGGCATGCAGTAACCGCCTGCGTTCCATGCGAGTCTCCCAGGGGATGCGGACCGTTCCCTAGAGGATGACCAGCGGCTTCTCCGGAAACACCGTGCCACGAGAGGTTTTTGATGCAGTTTCAGCCACTCGCCGGAAAGTGGGGCGGGTGGGACGGGTCGCCGGCCATGGGGCGGGGGGTGGACGAGGGGCGGGGGAGCGCCGTCTCGCCGCACCTTCGCGTATCCCATTCGTTGCCGCACCCCCCGTGTCGTCACCGTCCGTGACACCGTTCACGGCGCGCCGCGTGGAGTCGTGGCCGAGAGGCGTCCCCTCCGCGGAGGCCCGAAGGACACGGCCCCTGGCCGGTGGCCCGGGCGTCGCCGGTACCGGCCAGTACGGTCCCCCGCGCACGCGGGTTGCGGCAGGCCCTGTCGTGCGGGGGCGGGTCGCCGCCGTGACCGGTGGCGGCAGCGGCGGGGGTCGGATCCGGCAGCGCGGCGGTGGCGTCGCCGTGCCCGACGGCGGCGGCGGTGGGGCGGCGGACGGCGGGGGCGACCTGGTGCGACCGCCCGGTCTGCGGGGGAGCGAGCCCCGGCGTTTCCTGCCCGCGCATGTCTCTTCCGGATTCCTGAAACGCGTTCTACTCTGTGCCGCCGCAGGGACGCACGCCGGCACGAGACGCCTGGAGGGACCCGTGCACCTGGAATACACGCCGGGACAGCAGCAGTTGCGCGCCGAGCTGCGTGCCTACTTCGACGGACTCGTTCCCGACAACGCCTTCGCCCGCCACGCGGACCCCGCCGTGCGGAAGCGCTTCTACCGGGAGACGATCCGCCGCCTCGGTGCCGACGGCTGGCTCGGCGTCGGTTGGCCGGAGGAGTACGGCGGGCGCGGGCTGACGCCTATGGAACAGTTCATCTTCTTCGACGAGGCGGCCCAGGCGGGCGTACCGCTCCCGCTCATGGCCCTCAACACCGTCGGCCCGACGATCATGCGGTACGGCACCGGCGAGCAGAAGGCGTACTTCCTGCCACGGATTCTCTCCGGAGAGATCGACTTCGCCATCGGCTACAGCGAGCCGGGCGCCGGCACGGATCTCGCCTCGCTCACGACCCGTGCCGTGCGCGAGGGCGACGCCTACGTCGTCAACGGCCAGAAGATCTGGACCACGAACGGCGACACGGCGGACTGGGTGTGGCTCGCCGTCCGGACCGACCCGGACGCCCCGCCGCACAAGGGAATCACCATGCTGCTCGTGCCGACGTCCGATCCGGGCTACTCCTGCACGCTCATCAACACGCTCGCCTCGCACGACACGACCGCCAGCCACTACGAGGACGTCAGGGTGCCCGTCTCCCGCCGGGTGGGCGAGGAGAACAACGGGTGGCGGCTGATCACCAATCAGCTCAATCACGAGCGCGTCACCCTGGCCGCCCACGGCACCATGGCCATCCGCGCCCTCCACGACGTGCAGCGCTGGGCGTCGGCGACCGAGCTCGCCGACGGAAGGCGTGTCATCGACCTCGGCTGGGTGCGGGGCCGCCTCGCCCGCACGCACGTCCGGCTCGATGCGATGAAGCTGCTCAACTGGCAGATGGTCGGCGCCGTCCAGGACGGCACGCTCACCCCGCAGGACGCCTCGGCCGTGAAGGTCTACGGGTCGGAGGCCCGCCGCGACGCGTATGCCTGGCTGATGGAGGTCGTCGGGGCGGCCGGCCCGCTCAAGGAGGGCTCGGCCGGCGCCGTCCTGCACGGTGAGCTGGAGCGCGGTTACCGGTCCGCCGTGATCTTCACCTTCGGCGGTGGCAACAACGAGATCCAGCGCGAGATCATCTCCTGGATCGGGCTCGGAATGCCGCGAGTCAGGCGCTGACCTCAATACATGGTCCACTGCGTGGACGGACCGGCGGAGGCCGGCGTTTGCCACCAGTCCCTGGTCGCTCCCGCGGAAGGATCGCAGTGCTCTCGTCCGTAGCCGTCCCCTGGCTGTGGCTGATGGCCGTGGTGGCCACCGTGGTGCACCGCTTCGCCATGGCGAGCTGGATTCCCGCCCGCAAGTTCCGGATCACCCACCCCCTACCTGTTCGAGCACGCGGGACTCCCGGACCGCCGCCACCGCCCGCGCGTCCTTCGGCTCGATCGTGCCCTCCTCGTGGACGACCGTGACCCTGCCGTTCCCGCCGGCCGTCCCGCCTTCGCCACCGCACGCCCGGCCGGCAGTGACCGCGCACCCCGCCCGCCGTGCGGCTCTCCGCCTGCCGCCCGGGCTCTCCTCCTACTGCTCGGAACCGTTCCTCTGCTCACGCACCCAGGACCGGTACGCCTCCAGCGCCGTCGGCAGCGTGGGGAAGATCCGGTCCTCGCCGACCGACGCGGTCAGCCCGTAGGCGTCCAGTTCCGCACGAAGGTCCTGCTTGACACGGGCGAGGGCGAAGACGATTCCCCGGCCGGTCAGTTCCTCGCGCACGGAGTCGACGGAGTCGAGGGCGGTGATGTCGACCGCCACGTTCGCCTCGGTGTTGAGCACGAACCACCGCACAGGGCAGTCCTGTTCGTCCACGGCGGCCAGGGCCCGGCGGCGGAAGTCCTCCGCGTTGGCGAAGAACAACGGCGAGTCGTAGCGGTACACCAGCAGCCCGGGGACGACCCGCGCCTCGGGGTAGTCGTCCACGTCGTGCATGCCCGCGATGCCCGGCACCAGACCCTGGACGGCGTCGTGCGGGCGCGCGACCCGGCTCAGCAGCTCGGCCACCGACAGGGCGACCGCCAGCAGCACGCCGTACAGGATGCCCAGGAGGAGCACCCCGACGAGGCAGCCGAGCGCCAGCAGCAGCTCCCGGCGGCGGAAGGAGGCCAGACGCCGGTACCCGGCGAGGTCGATCATCCGGACCGCCGCGTAGACGACCAGCGCTCCCAGCACGGCCGTCGGCGTGCTGCGGAGCAACGGACTGAGGAAAAGCAGCACCGCCACCACGGCGGCACCGGCGACCAGCCCGTACACCTGGGTACGTGCCCCCGTCGACCGGGCGAGAGCGGTCCGGCTCGCGCTGCTGCTCACCGGGAACCCCCGCAGGACACCGGCGCCGAGATTCGCCGCGCCCAGGGCCAGCAGCTCCTGGTTGGGGTCCAGGCGCGGTCCGTCGTCGTCCGTGACGAAGGCGCGTGCCGTGAGGATGAAGTCGGTGTAGCCGACGAGCAGCACCCCCACGGCGGGCAGGAGCAGCCGCGGGATCTCGCCGAGGTCCGGCAGGGCGAAGCCCGGCAGACCGGCGGGGATGTCCCCGACCACCGCGATTCCGCGGGCCTGCAGGCCGAACACCGCCACGGCGGCCGTACCGAGCGCCACCACCAGCAGCGGACCGGGAAAGGCGCGGGGCAGCCGCAGTGCCGAGAAGAGCAGAAGCAGGGCCACGGCGCTGAGGGCGACCGTTCCCGGATGAGCCTCGGGCAGGTGTGACAGGAAGGAGCCCAGCTGCGGGAAGAAGCCCGACCCTTCCGTCGGCACACCCGTCAGCTCGGTCAGCTGATCGACCATCATGATCAGCGCCACACCGGTGAGATAGCCGACCAGGACGGGCCGTGACAGCAGATCCGCGACGAACCCCAGCCGGGCCGCCCACGCCACCAGGCACATCAGCCCGACGGTGACGGCCAGCGCGGAGGCCAGGACGGCGTACCGCACGGGGTCGCCCCCGGCGAGCGGCGCGACGACCGCCGCCGTCATCAGCGCGGTCGTCGACTCGGGACCGACCGACATCAGCCGGGACGAGCCGAGCAGTGCGTACAGGGCGAGGCTCGGAAGCATCGCCCACAGCCCCACGACCGGCGGCAGGCCCGCGACGCTCGCGTACGCCATGACCTGGGGTACGAGGTAGGCGGCGACGGTGACCCCGGCGAGCAGGTCACCGCGCAGCCAGTCCCGCCGGTACGCTCCGGGCACCGCGAGGCCGGGAACGGCGCGGTGCAGGCCGCCGCCCGAGCCGGCGATCCGGTCAGCCACGGGCCGACGCGGCGTACGAGAGGCGAGCGAGGACGAACGCGCCCCGGCGGCACGGAGGGGACATCTGCCGGCGGTTCCCGCCTGACCGGCGGACTTCGCGTCCGGCCGCGGGGACCGGGTGCGCGCGCCGCTGACCGCAGTCGTGATCCATGGCGGCCTCCTTCTCCGGACTCGCCCCGCACACGCTGCCGCACCGGCGCGTGCGGCCCGCCACGCACCGACGGCCCGGAGAGGGCGGGACGGCGCACCCGTGCCGGGCCGGGTCAGCCTACTGCGGGGGAACGACGACGACCGGGCAGCCCGCACGGTGCAGAAGCCCGTGCACCACCCGTCCGACTCTGATCCCGGTCCCGGCACGGCGGTGCGACCGGCCCACGACGACGGCGACCGCCGACGTGGAAGCCCTCACCAGTTCCTCCACCGGGTCGCCGCTCAGTACCTCCTCGGTGACCGCCACGCCCGGATACCTCCCCGACCAGTCGGCCATGGCCCGGTCGAGCAGCCCGCGCTGCCTCTCTCCCGCCCGCTTGCGGCGAGTGAAGGGCAGCACTGGCGGCTCGGTCACGGACACCGCGTCGAGTGCGACGCCACGAACGGCCGCCTCGTCGAAGGCGAACCCCAGGGCGGCGGCGGACGGGGACCGGGTGTCGACCCCCACGACCAGGCGCGGTCGCCGGGCCCGTCCGGCCGGCGGTTCGCGCACCACGACGACCGGACACCGGGCCCGGGCGGTGAGGGGCACGACGACCGAACCGGCGCTGAGCACCTCCTCCAGGCGGTTGAGACCGCGGGAACCCACCACGACCGTTTGCGCGTGACGGGATCCGGCGGTCAGCGCGGCGACGGGACTTCCGTCGTAGACCTCCATGACCAGTTCCGCGAGCGCGTACTCGTCCGAGGCCCACGACGCCGCGGACTCCAGCATCTGCCCGGCCTGTGCGCGCAGGGACAGACGCCGCGGTTCGGCGTCGACGCGCCGGGTGTCCACCAGCCAGGGCACCGCCACCACGAGTCTCAGCGGGATGCCCCTGAGCGCGGCCTCCTCCGCCGCCCAGGAGATCGCCGCGCGTGACCGGTCCCGGGGGTCCAGACCGACGATCACCTCGCGGTCCCCGGTGGCGTCGTTCCCGGCCCCGTGGTTCCCGGCTCGGGCGTCCATGGCTCCCTCTCGTCGTCGTCCGTCCGGGGGCGGTGCCCCGGGCTCCGGACCTCCTCGCACGGCCCGGCCGCTGCGCTGCCCCCGCCCCGCCCCGCGCGGCCCCGGCTCCCGCCGGCCGGCCAGTCCGCGCCCTTCGCGGACCGCCCCGGATCAGGTCCCCGGGCGGCCGGACCACCGCGGCTCGACGACGCTCCACTCCGCTTCCCACGTCTCCAGTGTCCGCCGTTCGAGCCGGCGGGCACCGAGGGTGAAGACGCCCAGGGAAGCGGCCGAGAGGAGGGCGAACACCGACGTGCCTGCCAGCGCCGTGGCCATGATCACGTCCGTGTCCGTACGGGGACTCCTCGTGACCCCGCCGTCGTCGTCGACCCAGATCCGGACGGGGCTTCCGGCCGGTGTGCCGAGCGGTACCTCCACGACGCCCTTGTGCGGGGCCTTCCCCGGTCCCTTCCAGATGGCCTCGGCGAGCGCCGCGTCGGCGAATCCGGAGCCGCTCTCGCTCGTCCTCGCAGCCGCGCGCGTCACGGTGGTCGCCGTGACCTGCCGGCGCTGCTGCCGGTCGTCCAGCGCACGCCGGTGCTCGGCGCTCCAGGTCCCCCATGCGGCGAGGGCGGCGAGTACCAGTGCCGCCACCACGGCGAGTGCGCAGCCCGTCACCAGACGGCTGTGCGCGCGATCGGCGGGTCGGACGAGGGGTCCCGTGTCCCGGCCCGTGGCGCGGCGCAGATGCCGCCACAGGCCGTGCCTCGCGGTCCCCTGCCGCCGGGGCTCGGAGAGATCATGCGCCATGACGGGCCTCCCTGCTGAACCGCCCGTGGCTCGTAAAACCGGTGTGATGGTCGCGCTGACCCCACTCTCCGGCCTCCGCCCGGGCGCCGCGTAGGGGCGACCGTCCCCCTCCCCGGGCCGGTCGGCCCTTCCGGGGGCCGTTCGGACTCTGCCGTCACCGCTCCCGGAGGGGAAGGCTGAGTCCTGCGGGCATCGCGGTCGCGTCATTCCATCGTCACGCCTTCCCCGTCGTCACGCCGCCCCGAGGAGGTCGCCGATGCTGCAGCATGTGACCGTCGGTCTGGACGGATCGGCCGAGAGTGCCGCGGCGGCGGAGTGGGCGGCCCGTGAGGCGCTGCTGCGGACGGCCACCCTGCGTCTGGTGCTGGTGGCGGACTCGCCCGATCCACCACGGCCCGGCCCGGACGAAGGGGACGCCTTCGACGACGTGCTGGCCGGCACGGCGCGAGCCCTGCGGGGCGGAAACCCGGGACTCGAGGTCCGCACGCAACGGCTGTCCGGGCGGCCCCCGGCCGTGCTGGCCCGCGAAGCGGCCACGTCCGGGCTGGTGGTGCTGGGCTCCCGCGGCCTGGGGAGCGTCCGGGGCTTTCTCCTCGGGTCCGTCGCGATGGCGACGATCGTCGGGACGGACCGTCCGGTCGTCCTCGTAAGGCCGGGGAACGAGCCTCGCACGGAGGCGTACGCGGAGGATCTGCCCCGTGCGGAGCCGCACGCGAACAGCGGGCCGCGCCCGGCCCGGTCCGGCGAGCTGGCCGGTGCTTCCGGGCCGGTGGTCGTCGGTGTGGACGTCCACGACGCGTGCGAACCGGTGCTGGACTTCGCCTTCGGCGAGGCGGCCCTGCGCGGCGGACGCCTTCGGGCGGTGCACTCCTGGATGCTCCCGCCGTTCGGGCGGGACGCGCTGGCCCTCGACATGGCCCTGCAGGAGATGCGGCCGGACGTCGTCAGAGCACTCAGGAACGTCCTCGCCCCCTGGCGGCAGAAGTACCCGTCGGTCGACGTCGACGAACTCACGCCCGTGGGCGGAGCCTCCGAGCAGTTGCTGCACGCCGCCGACGGTGCCGCTCTGGTGGTCGTGGGGCGGCGGATCCGCACGGGGCGCATCGGGGCCCACGTCGGGCCCGTGACCCATGCGGTGATCCACCACTGCGGCTCACCGGTGGCCGTCGTCGCCCATGCCTGACGCCCGGCCCGGCTCGACCTCTCCTACGCCGTCTCCAGCACGTCCTCGACGGCGCGGCGGGGAGTCGCCGGGCCCTCCGGGCCGTACCCGAGCCGGATCACCATCTGCACATGCCCCATGGAGGAGACGGGATCGCGCAGCGCCCAGCGGAGTTCGCGCCACTCCAGTGCCTGGGAGGTCAGCGAGGTGACGAGACCGTCCAAGGTGGCCTGGAGCAGCACGCGTTCCAGCGCCTGCCCGGCCCTGAGCCAGTCGAGGGGCCCGTCGTCGGACGTCCCCAACAGGGCGAGCCGGGGCCGCTTCTCGAACGTCGCGCTGCCACGGCCGGCCACGGTCCGTCCGGCCGCGAAGTCCCGTACCGGGGCGGTGACATCGTGCTGCCGGGGGCCGAAGGCGGGCGCGGGGATGCCCTCCCCGGCCGACGCGGCGCCCGGCGTGCCGGTCCAGCGCAGCAGTTCCTCCCGTGCCTCCGGGTCGAGCGACTCGCGGCTCTCGGCGTCGTGCAGCAGGTCCAGGACCTCCTGCACATGCCAGGCGCCGGGCATGTGCAGCCGCGCGCCCTCCAGCCGTGCCGCGGCGCGCAGTCCGTCCAGAACGCCGCTGGGGACGTCTTCGTCGGTGAACGGGAAACGACTGGTGTGCCGCCGGTGAATCGCCGGGTGGAGCGCGGCGAGGTCGTCGTCCCGGCGCACCGGGCGGTTCAGCCGGACCTCCGCCAGGAGCCACGGTTCGTCGGCGTCGGGGAGCAGCACCGCGTCCGGGTCCCTTCCCGCGTGCGCGGCCGCCACTCTCAGATTGAACAGCGCGGCACCGCACCCGAGGTGCAGGGCGCGCTTCTGCGGGTCGGAACTCGGCATGGCCCGTCGCGGGTCCCCGTAGAGCCGGATCGCGCCGCGCCCCGCGTCGTACCGGAACCTCCACGGCTGGGCGTTGTGCATGGACGGGGCCGCCGTGGCGTCCCGGACGAGGGAGGTGAGGACGGCCGTCCCGAGGGGTTCTGCGGTCATGAGACGCTCCAGGGCGGGGATCAGTCGTGTGCGATGACGGCCACCGGAGCGGTGGCGTGGTGGAGTACGGCGTGGGCGACGTGGCCGAGGTGCCCGCCGACCGGGGCCCTCCGGATGCGCCGGCCGACGACCACGAGCTCCGCGTCGGCGGCTTCGCGCAGCAGTTGTTCGGCGGGGGCTCCGACGAGGACCCGTTCCTCGGCCTTGACCGAGGGGTACAGCCCCCGCCACGGCCGCAGCAGTTCGACGACGGCGCCGGCGATGCCGTCGGCGACCTCCTGCCGGACACCGGGATCGACCCCGGGCGCGTGGCCGAACGTGAACGGCAACGACCAGCCGTGCACGGCGCGGACGCCGCAGCCCCTCCGTGCCGCCTCGTCGAAGGCGAAGGCGAGCACCGCGTCGGCGGTCTCGTGGATGTCGACACCCACCACCACGTCCCGTCCCACCGCGACGTCCCCCGGCGGGCGCGGCTGCGCACTTCCGGAAGGGGACTCGGCAGGGGGGCGTACGAGCACGACGGGCGTGTCGGTGAGCCCGACGGTCGCCGTGCCGACCGAGCCGACGAGGAATCCCGCGAGGGCGCCGCGCCCGCGTGACCCGAGCACCAGTAGCTGGGAATCGGCGGCTTCGACGGCGAGGACGGCGGCCGCCCGGCCGGTCGGGCGCCGCGCCGACACCGCCAGCTCGGGGTACCTCCGGCGCAGTTCGCCGGCGGCGTCTTCGAGCACGGTGTCGGCCGAGCGCCGGTGCTCCTCCCGGTCGACGGGAGGCATGGCCGGTACACGCGGCCACTCGTCCGCGTGCACCACGCGCAGGGGAGCCTCGCGCAACAGGGCCTCCTTCGCGGCCCAGTCCGCGGCGGCGCGGCTCTCGCGGAAGCCGTCCACTCCCACGGTCACGGGGCGGGTCATGTCCGTACGCCTCCTTCGGGGGTCGGCCTCGCGGCCGTGCTTCCTGCCCGACCGGGACTCCGGCCGTGCGGGCGGGCCGCCGGGCCCGGACACGAGGGCCGAACGACCCGGCAGGTCGGTCCGCCGGGGCGGGCCCGGGCCGTCCGCCGGGACGGACCCGTGTCTTCGCCCGTCCAGGCCGAACGGTCCTCCGTTCTTCCGCTCGACCGCCGGTCCGGAAGCCGTCACGGTCGCGCGGCCGGAGCCCGTGTGCCGCGGTCAGCCCTGTTGAGCGGGGCCGTCGAGGCTCCGGAGGGTTTCCGCGCGCCTGCGGTACTCCTCGTCGTCGATGTCACCGTGGGCGTATCGCTCCGCGAGGATCTCCTCCGCACGTGTCGGTGAATCCGCACGGCTCGCCCGGCGCCGCTCGGTTCCTCCCTGCGGTGCGCCGACCTCTCCGGTCCGGCGGACCAGGAGGTAGACCCCGAGCAGCAGCACGATGAGGAAGGCCGCCGTTCCGACGGCCATGAGTGCGATGAACCAGCCTCCCGGGCCGTGGCCGTACCAGTACATGACCGGTTCCTCCTCGCCATGTCGTGGATCCCCCCGTACCTCTCCACGATCCGGCGCGTGGCGGTGCGGGGGCGAGGGCCGAACGGCCCCGCCGGGCACCCCGGCCGTCCCTCCGTGAGCGGGCCCTCGGCCCCTCCCGGGGGTCCTGAGGCCGCCGTCCGCTCCCCGGGGGGCGCGCCGCGGGGCCACCGGACCCCGCCGAGCGGTCCGTCCGGCCCCTGCCGGCCCCGGTCGGCCGCGGTCGAATCCCCGTGTCGTAAGCGCGGACGGGAGCGCGGCACGCACGGGCGGGGCGCGGCCCGGTACGCTCAGCGACCGGCCCGCAGTCCTGGTCGTGCGCGACGGGGACGTGGACGGCGCGTTGCCGAAGGAGCCGCCGCCGTCGACGGCCGGCGGATCGTCCGCCCGGGCCACCGCGTTCGCCGCCCCCGACGGGAGCCGCCAGGACGCGCGGACGCGTGCGTGCCGACCGGGTCCACGGGGCAGGGTCGACGTATGAGCGGCGAAGCCGACGACCGGGACCCGGGCCTGTTCGGCCCCGCGTCGGTCACCTGGCAGATGCACGGCGACCCCATGATGTGGATCGCCGGGGTCCGCGCGCTCTACCTCCAGGCCCTGCACCCGCGCGCCGTACGCGGAGTCATGGTCAACAGCGACTTCCGCAGGGACGCGTGGGGCCGGCTGCTGCGCACGGCGGACTTCGTCGGCACCATCTCCTACGGCACCACCGAGGCGGCGGAGCGGGCCGGTGCCCGCGTCAAGCGGATCCACCGGCTCCTCGGCGTGGACGATCCCGACCTGCTGCTCTGGGTGCACTGCGCCGAGGTGGACTCGTACCTGGACGTCCTTCGGCGTTCCGGGTTCCCCCTCACCGACTCCCAGGCGGACCGGTACGTCGACGAGCACCGGACCAGCGCCCGCCTCGTCGGACTCGACCCGGCCGCCGTCCCCGCCACCAGGGCGGCGCTCGCCGGCTACTTCGCCGCCGTACGGCCCGAGCTGGAAGCCGGTGCGGACGCCCGCGTCGTCGACGACTTCCTGCGCCGCCCGCCCGTCCACACGCTGCTCGTCCCGGCGCGTGAACTGGTCTGGCGGCGCGTCGCCGCGCTCGCCTACGACGCGCTGCCCCCGTACGCGCACGACCTCTACGGCCGGTCCGCTCCCCCTCCCGGACGCGTCACCCGGCGGCTCTCCGCCACCGGAACCGCCCTGCGCTGCGTCCCCTCACGCGTGCGCTGGCAGCTGCCGCCAGGTCACATCTTGAAGGCGATGGCGCGACTCGGGCCCGGGAGCAGGCCCGCACCGTACAAACTGCGCAGACAGGCGGCCATACTGGACGGGCCGGGGAGGGCGTAGCGAAGCGACGGGGGCGACACCACGCGATGGCGGACACCAGGCTGATCCAGGGCCGGTACCGGCTGCTTGAACTGATCGGTCGGGGCGGCATGGGTGAGGTGTGGCAGGCCCGCGACGAGTCGTTGGGCAGGCGGGTCGCGGTCAAATGCCTCAAACCGCTCGGTCCGCAGCACGACCAGACGTTCATACGGGTGCTGCGGGAGCGCTTCCGCAGGGAGGCCAGGGTGGCCGCCGCCCTGCAGCACCGCGGCGTGACCGTCGTCCACGACTTCGGCGAGCACGAGGGCGTGCTCTACCTGGTGATGGAACTGCTCGAGGGCCGCAACCTCAGCCAGCTGATGGAGGACAACGAGCAGCATCCGCTGCCGGTGTCCGACGTCGTCGACATAGCCGACCAGGTCGCCGACGCCCTCGCCTACACCCATGAACAGAACATCGTCCACCGGGACCTGAAACCCGCCAACATCATGCGGCTCACCGACGGCACGGTGAAGATCTGCGACTTCGGCATCGCCCGGCTCGGCCACGACATCGGTTTCACGTCCCGGCTCACCGGCACGGGCATCGCCATGGGCACCCCCCACTACATGTCCCCCGAGCAGATCGGCGGGGGCCACGTCGACCACCGCAGCGATCTGTACTCGCTGGGGTGCGTGCTGTACGAGATCGCCACCGGCGCGCCGCCCTTCGACCTCGGCGACTCCTGGTCCGTCCTCGTCGGCCACCGGGACACCGCGCCCCGGCCGCTGCGCAGCCACCGGCCGGAACTCCCCGGCTTCATCGACGAGATCGTCCTCGATCTGCTCGCCAAGACGCCCGAGGAGCGGCCCGCCGACGCCAAGGACCTGCGCCGCAGGATCGGCGCCGGGCGAGTGACGGACACGCCCGCCGCCGGAACCGCGCCACCGCCCCTGCTTGGGCACGGCGGCGGAGAACCGGGGCTGCCGTCCTGGACGCGCGGCATGACGAGCGGTCACAAGGCGGTCACCGTCCCCGCGCTGCGGGCTCTGCCCCCCGACCTCACGGCGGGCCTGACCGGCGAATGGACCACCGGCGTCGATCTGCGCGGTCCCGCGCCCGTGCGACTGCCCCGACCGGAGAGGCCCACCCCGTCGCCGGAACTGCTGGCCGTCCTCACCGGACGGCACAACGCCGGTCTCAGCCTCGGCCGGCTCGGCCGCTGGGAGGAGGCGGGCGAGGTGCACCGCGCCGTCGCCACCGAACGCGAGCACGCGCTCGGCCCCGACCACCCGGACACCCTCGCCAGCCGGTACGAGGTCGGCTTCACGCTGAGCAGGACCGGCCGGGCGGCCGACGCGCTCCGCGAGTTCGGCCGCGTCTCCGAGGGCCGCGAACGAGCCCTTGGCCCCGACCACCCGGAGACCCTGGCCGCCCGTCAGGAGATGGCGTACGTCCTCGGCCGGCTCGGCCGGCACTTCGAGGCGCACCAGTTGTACACGTCGGTGCTCGCCTCCCGGGAACGAACCGTCGGGCCGGAGCACCCCGACACCCTGCGCTGCCGTCACAATCTCGCCTTCAACCTGAGCCGTCTCGGCCGGCTCGAGGACTCGTACCGCATGGCGGAGGAGGTGGCCGCGGCGCGCAGCAGGGTGCTGGGCGCCGGGCATCCGGACACGCTCGCCACCCGGTACGAGGTCGCGTACGCCCTCGGTCAGCTGGGCCGCTGGACCGAAGCCCTGCAGACCTACCGGGACGTGGCGGGGGCCCGTGTGCAGGCGCTCGGCCCCGACCACCCGGACACCCTCGCCGCGCGCTACGAGATCGGGATCAGCCTCGGCCGTCTGGGACGGAGCGCCGAGGCGCTGGAGCAGTACCGGGCGCTGGTGACCGACCGCACCAGGGTCCACGGCGCCGCCGACCCGGAGACCCTGCGGGCCCGCCACGGGCTCGGCGTCAACCTGGGCCGGCTCGACCGCTGGGAGGAGGCGCTGGCCGAGGCCCGCGACGTCTGCGCGGTCCGTGAGCGGGTCCTCGGGCCCGACCACCCGGACACCCTCGTCAGCCGCCGTGAGGTGGCGGTCGGCCTCGGCTGGCTGGGCCGCTGGAGCGACGCGCTGGCCGTCTACGAGCAGGTGGCCGAGTCCCGCGAACGCGTCCTCGGTGCCGGCCACCCCGATGCCCTGGCCAGCCGCAACGACCAGGCTCACTGCCTGGAGCAGCTCGGCCGCGGGGGCGAGGCGGCCGAGCTCTACCGCCGCGTCGCGGCGCTCCGCCGACAGAGCGGGGCGGGCTGACCGTCCTGCCCGGCGGCGGGCGGCTTCGACGAGAACGCCGCCGTCATTCCGAAGAACTCGGCGACCCTCGCGGCACCCGGGCCGGCCGGGCGGATCCGCGCCGGCGAGCCGCCGTGCGGGCCCTCGGCCGTGCGAGCCTCCGTGTCCGTCACCGGCACGTCGCCCCGCGTCGCGGCGTTCCCGCCGCGACCGCACACTGTGACCATGACGGACCTGGCCGAGGAGAGGGAACGCGGCCGCGCCGTGCGCAAGGAGGTGCCGCGGTCCTCCCACGGGCGCTGGATCCCGGCCGCCGACCGGCCGGATCCGATCTCGGTGCTGGAGGACCAGGCCAAGTCCCGCGAGCCGGACCTGGTGCCCGTGCGGTACGGGCGGATGGCCGTCTCGCCGTTCACCTATCTGCGCGGTGCTCCGGCCGTGATGGCCGCCGATCTCGCCGTCCAGCGGAGCACCGGTCTCCGGGTCCAGCTCTGCGGCGACGCCCATCTGCTGAACTTCGGGGTCTTCGCCTCGCCCGAACGCACCCTGCTGTTCGACCTCAACGACTTCGACGAGACCCTGCCGGGCCCCTTCGAATGGGACGTGAAACGCCTCGTCGCCAGCGTCGCCGTCGCCGCACGGGACAACGGCCAGCCGGACGCGGGGGCGCGGCGGGCCGCACGGGCGGCGGCCGAGTCGTACCGGCTGTCCATGCGTCACCTCGCCGGGCTCGGTGAGCTCGACGTCTGGTACGAGCGCATCGCGGCCGAGGACCTGGTGCCCCTCGTGCGCGACCTGGAGCGGGCGCGCCTCGCGGCCCGGCTGGCCAAGGCGCGGCGCCGGACGAGTCTGCAGGCCCTGGAGAAGCTGACCGAGGTCGTCGGCGGACGGCGCCGGATCGTGCAGGACCCCCCGCTGCTCGAAGCTGTGGCCGGGCTCGACGCGGCCTCCGTGCGCAAGATCCTCAGCGACTACCGCAGCACTCTGCCCGAGGACCGCAGGGTCCTGCTGGACCGGTACCGGTTCGTCGAGGCGGCCCGCAAGGTCGTCGGGGTCGGCAGCGTCGGGACGCGCTGCTTCGTCGCGCTGATGACCGGACGGGACACGGAGGACCCGCTGTTCCTGCAGATCAAGGAGGCCCAGCGGTCCGTGCTGGAGCCCCATCTGCCGAAGTCCGCCTACCGCCACCAGGGCCAGCGGGTCGTCGCCGGCCAGCGGTTGCTGCAGGCGGCGAGCGACATCTTCCTCGGCTGGGTCAGCGGTCCGGGGGGCCGGCACTTCTACTGGCGCCAGCTGAGGGACATGAAGGGCTCGGCGGACGTCGCGACGATGTCACCGACGCTGCTGCGCGACTACGCGGCGCTCTGCGGCAGGGCGCTGGCCCGGGCCCACGCCCGGTCCGGGGAGCGCATCGCGATCGCCGCGTACCTCGGCGCGTCCGACACCTTCGACCGGGCGATGGGCGACTTCGCGGTGGCCTACGCGGACCGGACCTTCGAGGACCACCGGGCCCTCGTCGCGGCCATCGGATCCGGGTCGGTCGAGGCCGCCCAGGGCCTCTGAGGCCGCCCTCACGAAACCCGCGGCGCCTTCCGGGTGCGCGACTCGTCCCGCGTCCCGGTCCTCCCCGCGGCCCCGAGCCGCCTGCGCGGTCCGGGGCTCCTTCCCGCAGCCGGGACAGCCCCGCGGCGCTGCCCCTTCCGTCTCGGGGAAGTACGCGGTCCCGGACCGCAAACGTGACGCCGCTCTCTGGCCCGCGCGATCATCGCGTGTTACCAAGAGGCATGCCTGCAGCCTCCTCCGAATCGTTCAGCCGGTCCGTGTACGACGCCGTCATCGTCGGCGGCGGCCACAACGGACTGGTCGCCGCCGCCTATCTGGCCCGTGCGGGGCGCACCGTCCTGGTCCTCGAGCGCCTCGGGAACACCGGGGGAGCGGCCGTCTCCACCCGCCCGTTCGCAGGGGTCGACGCCCGGCTGTCCCGCTACTCGTACCTGGTGTCCCTGCTGCCCGCCGGCATCGTCCGCGACCTCGGGCTGGCGTTCTCGGTCCGCAAGCGCACCGTCTCCTCGTACACCCCGGTCGTGCGCGACGGCCGGGCCACCGGACTGCTCGTCGGCGGCGACCGTACGCGCGAGTCGTTCGCGGCCCTCACCGGCTCCGACCGCGAGTACAACGCCTGGGAGGCGTTCTACGACCGGACCAGGCAGGTCGCCGAGAGGGTCTTCCCCACGCTGACGGAGCCGCTGCCGACCCGCGGGGAACTGCGGGAGCGGGTCGGCGACGAGACTGCGTGGCGGATGCTGTTCGAGGAGCCCATCGGCGCCGCGATCGAGGAGAACTTCGCCGACGACCTGGTCCGCGGCGTCGTCCTGACCGACGCGCTGATCGGCACGTTCGCGGACGCCCACGACCCGTCGCTGGTGCAGAACCGCTGCTTCCTCTACCACGTCATCGGCAACGGCACCGGCGACTGGGACGTGCCCGTCGGAGGGATGGGCGCGCTGACCGACGCGCTCGCAGGGGCGGCCCGTGCGGCCGGCGCCGAGATCGTCACCGGCCACGAGGCGGTCCGCGTCGAGACCGACGGTACGGCCGCGGAGGTCGTCTTCCGCACGGGCGACCGCGAGGGCACGGTCGCCGCCCGCAAGGTGCTGGTCAACGCCTCCCCGCAGGCCCTGTCCGCCCTTCTCGGCGAGCCCGCCCCGCCCCCGGCCGAGGGTGCCCAGCTCAAGGTCAACATGCTGCTGCGACGACTGCCCCGGCTGCGGGACCGCTCCGTCGATCCGCGGCAGGCGTTCTCCGGTACCTTCCACATCTCCGAGGGCTACGGCCGGCTGGCGGCGGCCTACGCCCAGGCCGCGGCGGGGCGCCTGCCCGAGGCGCCGCCGTCGGAGATCTACTGCCACTCGCTGACCGACCCGTCCGTCCTCGGCCCCGAACTTGCCGCCCAGGGCTACCAGACCCTGACCCTGTTCGGGCTCCACACGCCGGCCCGGCTGTTCGCCGAGGCGCCGGACGCGACCCGTGACACGCTGCTCAAGGCGACCCTCGCCGAGCTCGACGCCCATCTGGACGAGCCGATCACCGACTGTCTGGCGCTCGACGAGGCGGGGCGTCCCTGCATCGAAGCGAAGACCCCGCTGGATCTGGAGCACGATCTGAGGCTTCCGGGAGGGCACATCTTCCACCGCGACCTCGCCTTCCCCTGGGCGGACGGCTCGACCGGCCGCTGGGGAGTGGAGACGGCCCACGCCAATGTGCTGCTCTGCGGCGCCGGAGCCGTGCGCGGCGGTGGTGTGAGCGGCATCCCGGGCCACAACGCGGCGATGGCGGCACTGGGTCGCTGACCGTCGGTCCCTGGTGGCGGTCGGCCCGGATCCGGCCGCCCGCCTGCCGCCCCGCGGCGGTCAGGGCCCGGCCGCGGCCCGGCCGGAGGCCATCGCGGTGTGGAAGGTGCGCCGGTAGGCGGCCGGGGAGACGCCGACGAGTCCACGCATGTGCTGCCGCAGCGAGTTGGCGCTGCCGAAGCCGGCGCGGTCGGCCACCAGGTCGATCGACAGATCGCTGGTCTCCAGCAGTTGCTTGGCCACCTCGACCCGCTGTGCGGTGAGCCACTGGCCGGGGGTGACTCCCGCCTCGTCGCGGAACCGCCGGGTGAACGTCCGCACGCTCATCCGCGCGTGCGCGGCCAGCTCGCCCAGTGTCAGCGGGCGTTCCAGCCGCTCCAGCGCCCAGGCCCGGGTGGGCGCGGTGGTGGCAGTCGTGGGCTCGGGCACGGGCCGCTCGATGTACTGGGCCTGGCCGCCGTCGCGCCACGGCGGGACGATGCAGCGGCGGGCCACCTGATTGGCGAGCGCGCTGCCGTGGTCGCGCCGCACCAGGTGCAGGCACACGTCGACGCCGGCCGCCGCGCCGGCCGAGCTGAGCAGGTCGCCGTCGTCGACGAAGAGCACGTCCTCGTCGAACCGCACCCGCGGGAACAGCCGCCGGAAGTGCTCCGCCTCCGCCCAGTGGGTCGTGGCGGGCCGGCCGTCGAGCAGTCCCGCCGCGGCGAGGACGAAGGCGCCCGTGCAGATCGACACCGTGCGGGTGCCCGGCCGGATCCGTGCGAGGGCCTGCGCCAGCGGCGCCGGTAGTACCCCCTCCTCGGCGATGCCGCCCAGCCGGTGGGTCGGTGCGACGATCACGGTGTCGGCGCTCTCCAGTGCCTCGGGGCCGTGGGCCACGTCGATCGAGAAGCCCGCCTCGGTGCGGACGGGTCCGCCGTCCGGGGTGCAGACGACGACCTCGTACAGCGCCGTCCCGCCCGAGGACCGGGCGCTGCCGAAGATCCGGGCGGGGATGCCGAGTTCGAAGGTCATGACCCCGTCGAGGGCCAGGACCACCACGCGGTGGGGGTCCGGCCCGGGCGGTACGACGCAGCCGTCGTACACGTCCCACTCATCGCTCGCCTTCCGCCGCTCCGTCGCGCGGTCCGTGGCGCGTCCCGTGTCCCGTCCCGAACTACCCATGGCCGGATTCTGTCACATCATGGCCATCCGGCCAGTTCTGGGCGGGGTCACGAGCGCCGATGGTGGAGGCGTACGGAGAACGGAAAGGACCTCTCATGCACGACACCGACATCGACACCGGCGCCACGATGCGCGCGATCAGCCCGGCCGCCTGGGGCGGACCCGAGGTGCTGCGCGAGGTGACCCTCGCCCGGCCGGCCCCGGGCCCCACGGAGATCCTGGTGCGGGTGCACGCGGCCGGGGTCAACCCCATCGACTGGAAGACGCGCGCCACCGGAGGCTTCGGGATGCACGGTGAGCCGCCGGTGCTCGGGCACGACGTCTCCGGCGTCGTCGAGGCCGTGGGGCCGGGCGTCACCGTCCACCGCCCGGGCGACGAGGTGTTCGGCATGCCGGAGTTCCCGCGCCAGGCCGGCGGCTACGCCGAGTACGTCACCGGCCCGGCCCGGCACTTCGTGCCCAAGCCCGCGGCCCTGAGCCATGTGGAGGCGGCCGCCCTGCCGCTGGCCGGCCTCACCGCCTGGCAGTCCCTCGTGGAGACCGCGGGTCTCGCCCCAGGCCGGCGGGTGCTCGTCCACGCGGCGGCGGGCGGTGTCGGCCATCTGGCCGTCCAGATCGCCGCGGCCCGCGGCGCGTACGTCATCGGCACCGCCCGCGAGGAGAAGCACGCACTGCTGAAGGAACTGGGCGCGGACGAACTCATCGACTACACCCGGCACGACTTCACGGCCGTGCTCCGGAACCAGGACGTCGACATCGTCCTGGACTCGGTCGGCGGGGACTACGGCCACCGGTCCCTGCAGGTGCTGCGCGAGGGCGGCACGCTCCTCACGCTGCCCTCGCCCGACGAGGTGCCCGCCCCGGACGGGACCGCACCGAGGGGTATCCGCACCGGATTCACGCTGGTGGAACCGGACTCCACCGGGATGCGCGCCCTCGCGTCGCTGGCGGTGGAGGGAAGGCTGCGTCCCGTCGTCGAGGCCGTGCTGCCGCTGGAGCGCGCCGCCGACGCCCACCGCCTGGGCGAGACCGGACGCACCCGGGGGAAGATCGTGCTCACGGTCGTGGACGCCTGATTCGGGACCCCGTTGACGCGGAAACCCCGTTGCGTGTCCCGTGGCCGTCGGGAAAGTGCCTGCCGAGTTCCTTCCGCGTGAAGACTCACTCGGGCGGCACAGGCGGGCCGGGGCAGGGGTTCCGGCCCGCCCCGGCCCCGCGGCCGACCGCGGCGGCCCGGCCCCCCGGGCCTTGCGGCCGACCGCGGCGGCCCCCGGGGACGGGCCCGAGGCCGCGCCCGGGACCCTCCGCGGGACCTCAGTCGGCGGACGGGCTCCAGCCGGCCGCCTCGATCCGCGCCGCGTCGCCTGCCCGGGACTCGTCGAAGAGAGTCCTGCCGCCGTCGTCGATCCGCAGGCCGTCCACGTACGCGCCGCGCCCGGTGTGCGACGGGTCCGTCGTGCACCGCCAGCACAGCCGGAGAGGCCGGCCGTGCCAGGCCGACAGATCAGCCTCGACGCCGTGCCAGACCCGGCCCGACCACCCGGTGACCCAGCCCTCGTGGCGGGTCTCCGCGTCCTCTCCCCGGCGCCGGGTCTCGAACGGCAGCGCCTGCCAGGTCGTCCCCCCGTCGGCTGACGCCTCCAGGAACACCTTGCCGGAGCCGGGTTGGGTGTCCCACCACAGGGAGCACCGCAACCGGGCGCGCCCGGAGGAGGGGATGACCTCGGGCAGTACCAGCCTCGCGGTGGTGGCCGGGACCATCCCGGCGAACCAGGCGGTTCGCCCGTGCGCGGGACGTACCGGGACGGCACGGGCGAGGTTGTTCGCGGCGGCGACGCGCGGCGCGCTGCCGGAGCGCCATGTGCGCACCGGATGGACGGAGTTGCCGAGGACGATCAGGAACGAGTCCGTCGACGGGTCGAGTACGAGACTGGTGCCGGTGAAGCCGGTGTGTCCGGCGGTGCGTGGCGTGGCCATCGCGCCCATGAACCAGTGCTGGTACAGCTCGAAGCCGAGCCCGTGCCCGTCGCCGGGGAACGCGGTGTTGGCGTCGGTGAACAGCAGTTCCACCGACTCCGGGGAGAGGATGCGGGCCCGCCCGTACGCGCCCCCGTTGAGCAGGGTACGGGCGAGGACGGCCAGGTCCCAGGCGTCGGAGAACACCCCGGCGTGCCCTGCGACCCCGCCGAACGCGTGGGCGTTCTCGTCGTGCACCTCGCCCCACACCAGCCCGCGGTCCAGACCCGACCACGGCAGTCGGGCGTCCTCGGTCGCCGCGATCCCCGGACGCCAGGGGGCGGGCGGGTTGAACCGGGTCCGGTCCATGCCGAGCGGCTCCGTGACGTCCTCCCGCAGGAGGGAGTCCAGGCGGCGGCCGGTGATCTCCTCCAGGACCAGCTGAAGCACGATCAGGTTCAGGTCGGAGTAGCGGTATCTGGTGCCCGGAGGGCTGATGGGTGCCTCGTTCCACAGCAGCCGGAGCCGGCCCGCGTGCGTGGGCTCCTTGAAGAGGGGGATCCAGGCCCGCAACCCCGAGGTGTGGGTGAGCAGTTGCCGTACGGTGACGTCCTGCTTGCCCGCCGCCCCGAACTCCGGCAGGTACGAGGCGACCTTCTGTTCCAGCCCCAGCGTGCCCCGTTCGATCTGCTGCACCGCCAGGATCGACGTGAACAGCTTCGACACCGACGCCAGGTCGAACACGGTGTCCCGGGTCATGGGGATCTGCCGCTCCGGCGGCAACTCCACGCCGGTGTCGGTCCTCTCGTCGTAGGCCGAGTAGCGCAGGGCCCTGCCGATCGGATGGTGCAGGGCGACCGTGCCGCCGCGGCCGGCGAGCAGGACGGCCCCGGCGTACCAAGGGCGCCGGGGGGAGGGGGAGAGGAAGGTCTCGGCGTCCGTGACCAGCCGGTCCAGATGCCCTGCGACGAGCCCGGCCCGCTCGGGCGTACCGTGCCGCAGCGTCGTCCGCCGTCGTCCGCCGCCTCCGCCCGCGGCCGGCACCGCCGCTGCGGCTCCCGGGACGGGTTCGATCACCTGGGGGTACCTCCCATGCGTGGCTCCGGGGAAGCTGCTCCCGGTGCGGCCGGCCCGCCGCCGAACCGGCGGCGGCCGATCCCTCCGCCTGCCGAGGCCTCCGTCATACCTCACCCTCCCTGAAGGATTCCTCCGGGTGACCATGCGACACGTGAAGCCTTCTTACCGGGACGGGAATGCGTCAAGGCGACTCAATGATCTGACACTGCATCAGAAAATCTCTTCCCTCGGCCGCTCCACTGCGGCATCCTGCGCCCATGGAGACGGAGCTGAGCAAGAGACTGGGCATCGAGCACGCCATCTTCGGCTTCACCCCCTTCCCCGCGGTCGCCGCCGCCATCAGCCGGGCCGGGGGCCTCGGTGTCCTGGGCGCGGTCCGCTACACCTCGCCCGGGGACCTCGCCCGGGACCTTGACTGGATGCAGGAGCACACCGGCGGCAGACCGTACGGACTGGATGTCGTGATGCCGGCCAGGAAGGTCGAGGGCGTCACCGAGGCCGACGTCGAGGCCATGATCCCCGAAGGGCACCGCCGCTTCGTCGAACAACTCCTCGCCGAACACGATGTACCCCCGCTGCCCTCCGGTGAGGCGTCCGGCTGGCGGATCACGGGCTGGATGGAACACGTCGCCCGCGGCCAGCTCGACGTCGCCTTCGACTATCCGATCAAGCTCCTCGCCAACGCCCTCGGCTCCCCGCCCCCCGACGTCGTCGATCGCGCCCACGGCCACGGAGTGCTCGTCGCGGCCCTCGCCGGCAGCGCCGCGCACGCCCGCCGTCACGCCGAGGCGGGCATCGACATCGTCGTCGCGCAGGGCTACGAGGCGGGCGGCCACACCGGTGAGATCGCCTCGATGGTGCTCACCCCCGAAGTCGTCGACGCCGTCGGCCCGCTGCCGGTGCTCGCCGCCGGAGGCATCGGCAGCGGCGAGCAGATCGCCGCCGGACTGGCCCTGGGCGCCCAGGGCGTCTGGCTCGGCTCGGTCTGGCTCACCACCACCGAGGCCGACCTCCACTCCCGCGCGCTCACCGCGAAACTGCTCGCCGCGGGATCCGGCGACACCGTCCGCTCCCGCGCCCTCACCGGCAAACCTGCACGCCAGCTGCGCACCGAGTGGACCGACGCCTGGGACGACCCGGACGGGCCCGGCACCCTGCCCATGCCCCTCCAGGGCCTGCTCGTCGCCGAAGCCGTCTCCCGCATCCAGAGGTACGGGACCGAACCGCTCCTCGGCACACCCGTCGGGCAGATCGTCGGCCGGATGAACTCGGAGCGGAGCGTCCGGCAGGTGTTCGACGAGCTCACCCGCGGATTCGAACGTGCCGTGGACCGCGTCCAACGCATCGCCGGAAGGAGCGCATCATGAGCGAACGGCCGCCGGGGGCACCGCTGACCGACACCCCGGGAGGCTTCTGGGCCCAGGCCGGCGCCGATCCGGATCGGACCGTGCTGATCGCCCCCGGAGGCGAGGAATGGACCGCGGGACGTCTGCACGAGGACGTCAACCGCCTCGTGCACGGGCTGCGCGCGGCGGGGATGCGGCGGGGCGACGCCTTCGCCGTCGTACTGCCCAACGGCGTGGAGTTCCTCACCGCCTACCTCGCCGCCTCCCAGGCGGGCTTCTACCTCGTACCCGTCAACCACCATCTGGTCGGCCCGGAGATCGCCTGGATCGTCGCCGACTCCGGTGCCGAAGTCCTCATCGCGCACGCACGCTTCGGCGCCGCGGCGACCGCCGCCGCGGAGGAGGCGGGGCTGCCCGCGGACCGCCGCTACGCCGTCGGGGAGGTGGACGGCTTCCGCCCCTACGCCGCGCTGCTGGACGGACAGCCGGCGACGCCGCCGGGGGACCGCACCCTCGGCTGGGTCATGAACTACACCTCCGGCACCACCGGCCGGCCCCGGGGCATCCGCCGTCCGCTGCCCGGCAGGCCACCGGAGGAGACGCACCTCGGGGGGTTCCTCGGCATCTTCGGCATCAGGCCCTTCGACGACAACGTCCACCTCGTGTGCTCGCCGCTCTACCACACGGCCGTGCTCCAGTTCGCGGGAGCGTCACTGCACATCGGCCACCGCCTGGTGCTGATGGACAAGTGGACGCCCGAGGAGATGCTGCGGCTCATCGACACCCATGCCTGCACCCACACCCATATGGTCCCGACCCACTTCCACCGGCTGCTCGCGCTGCCCGAGGAGGTCCGTGCCCGGTACGACGTCGGCTCCATGCGGCACGCCATCCACGGCGCCGCACCCTGCCCCGACCACGTGAAGCGGGCGATGATCGACTGGTGGGGGCACTGCGTCGAGGAGTACTACGCGGCGAGCGAGGGCGGCGGTGCCTTCGCCACCGCCGAGGACTGGCTCAAGAAGCCCGGCACGGTCGGGCGGGCCTGGCCCATCAGTGAACTCGCCGTCTTCGACGACCACGGAAACCGGCTGTCACCCGGTGAACTCGGCACCGTCTACATGAGGATGTCCACCGGGGGCTTCAGCTACCACAAGGACGAGGCCAAGACCCGGGGGAACCGCATCGGCGACTTCTTCACGGTCGGCGACCTCGGTATCCTCGACGAGGACGGCTACCTCTTCCTGCGCGACCGCAAGATCGACATGATCATCTCGGGCGGCGTCAACATCTACCCCGCCGAGATCGAGTCCGTGCTCCTCGGCCATCCGGCCGTCGCCGACGCCGCCGTCTTCGGCGTCCCGCACGCCGACCGGGGCGAGGAGGTCAAGGCCGTCGTCGAGCCGACCGAGGGCCACACCCCCGGCCCCGGCCTCGCCACCGAGCTCCTCGCCCACTGCGAGGAGCGTCTCGCGGGCTACAAACGGCCCAGGAGCGTGGACTTCACCGCCGCCATGCCCCGCGACCCCAACGGCAAGCTCTACAAGCGCCGGCTGCGCGAACCGTACTGGGAGGGGCAGGAGCGCCCGGTGTGACGGCCTGTGGGCTCCCGCCCCGCGGTGCCCGGCCCGGCTCAGGACGTGGTCCCGGTGCGGCGGGGCGGGATCCGAGCCCCGCACGGGAGCCCGCCCGCCGCGGTCCCGTCGGGGGTACGGGGGCTCCGGGGACTCCGGGGGGTCCGGGGACCGCCCCGTACCCCCCGGACCCCGTACCCCGGCCCCGTGGTCCCGTGGTCCCGTTGGCCCACCAGGCCGCGCGGGCCGCCCGGCCTCCTGGCAGCGTGGCGCGCATGAAGACCGGCACGAAGGCGCTGGGCGCGCAGTGGACCACCTGGGTGCCGGTGGCCGCCGCGCTGGCGCTCGTCGTCGGCTGGGGCCGGCACCTTCCGGGCTTCGCCGTGACCGTGGTGGGACTGTGCCTCGTCGGTGCCGTGCTGGCCGCGGTCCACCATGCCGAGGTCGTCGCGCACCGGGTCGGCGAGCCGTTCGGCTCGATCGTCCTCGCCGTCGCGGTGACCGTCATCGAGGTCGGACTCATCGTCACCCTGATGGCGGGCGGCGGGGACAAGGCATCCACCTACGCCAGGGACACCGTCTTCGCGGCGGTGATGATCACATGCAACGGGATCGTCGGACTGTCGCTGCTCGTCACCGCCCTGCGCAAGCGGATCGCCGTCTTCCACGCCGAGGGCTCGGGTGGGGCGCTGGCCACCGTGTGCACCCTCGCGACCATGACACTGGTGCTGCCGAGTTTCACCACCGGCCGCCCGGGCGGCGAGTTCACCACGGCCCAGCTGGCATTCGCCGCGATCGCCTCGCTCTGCCTCTACGCCATCTTCATCGCCGTGCAGACCGTCCGGCACCGCGACTACTTCCTGCCCGTCGAACGTGAAGGGCGGGGGAGCGACCCCGACGAGCACGCCCCACCGCCGGGGGTGCGCCAGACCTGGTGGAGCGTCGCGCTGCTGTTCGTGGCGCTCGTGGCCGTCGTGGGCGACGCCAAACTCGTCTCACCGACCATCGAGGGCGGAGTGGCATCGGCCGGACTGCCCAACTCCGTCGTCGGCGTCGTCATCGCCCTGATGGTGCTGATGCCCGAGACCCTCGCCGCCGTTCGCGCCGCCCGCCGGGACCGCATGCAGACCAGTCTGAATCTCGCCTACGGCTCCGCCATCGCCAGCATCGGGCTGACCGTCCCGGCGATCGCCCTCGCCTCGATCTGGCTGCCCGGTGCGCTGATCCTCGGAATCGACGCCACCCACCTGGTGCTGCTCACCCTCACCGCCGTGGTCAGTGCCCTGACCGTGGTCCCCGGCCGGGCCACCCTGCTCCAGGGCTTCGTCCACCTCGTGCTGTTCGCCGCCTTCGTCCTGCTGTCGTTCAGCCCCTGACGACGGGCGGGGCGACGGTCCGACCCGGACCGCCGTCGGCACCGGCGAGGTCGCTTCTGCCGGCGCCGGGCCCACGCTCCCCGATCCAGCCGGCGGTCGGATGATCCGGCAAGACGGCCTAACCGCCGGGCGGGAACGGCTGAGCCTGCTGTGGGGGGACACCGGCCGGAATCGCACCCGACCGGATCACCTGCTCCAGGCCGCGCAGCGTCCGCTCGGCCTCCCGGCGCACCTGAGCGGGCACATCACCGCGTTCGGTGACGAGCCGGTCGTAGATCGGCGCCTCTTGCCACACAGCCAACCAGCCCTTTCCGCAGACAAGTTCCACCTCCGGTTCCGGAGGCGGCTGCCGAGCTTAGCCGGTGCCCGGCGGCGCGCCGAAACCGGCCCGTGGAACCGCCCGTCCGCCGAACCGGCCCGTCCGTCGAACGGCCCGTCCCTGTGCGCCGGGGGGCTTCGGCCCCGGGCACCGGGTCAGCGGCGCCGGGAGGCGAAGGCCGCGGTCGAGGTGTCGTCCAGGTCCACGCAGCAGCCGTAGCCCCAGTAGACGTAGTAGTGCGGGGTGGCGAGCCGGCGGCGGCACTCGACGCACTGCACCTGTTGGTGGGGGTTGGCGCGGATCACGGCGGTGTCCTTGAGCGCGAACACCGCCCGGGTGGCATCGAGACCGTGTTCCTCGATTCCCTGCTTGACGAACTCGAACGCCCCGTAGATGTGGCCGGAAGGGCACTTGATCCGGTTGGAGTAGGCGGATCCGCACGCCTCGGCCCCGAGTTCCGCCGTGATCCGGGCCATCTCCTCGTCGGACACCGGCTCCAGGCCGAGTTGCTTCATCCGGTTGGGGGTCCAGTACCAGGCGTTCACGGCGTCGAACTGGGACCGGGTCAGATAGAAGGTCGCCGTACGGCCGCTGCGCACGGTCTCCTTCACAGCGTCCACGACAGCGGTGTCGTCGGCCGCCATCACGGCTCTTCCGCCCTTGACGACCGACTCGATACCGGCCAGTGAGGATGTGTCCACGGCGTATCCCTCCGCGGGACGGACAGGCCCGGGTGGCCTGTGGCAGGAGGCTTCCGCAGTGATGGTCCGTCCGGCGCGGGTGGACCGCAAAGCGTGGCGGGCGTTCGGGTGGACCGGGCGAGGGTGGTGGGGTGCGCGGCGCGGGTCCTCGCGACGCGGGCAGGGGCGCGAGGTCCACGCCGTCTGGGCGGTGGGGCGCGAGTGGGCGGCAGCCGGCCCTGCGCTGTCTCCGGGCCGGTCCTCAAGAGCCGGTCAGGTCGACCGAAGGTCGACGATCCGCTTGATCTTGCCGACGGATCGCTCCAGCGTCTCCGGATCGACCACCTCGACCGCGACGGACACGCCGACCCCGTCCTTGACCGCCGCCGCGATGCCCACGGCCGCGGCCTCGCGCTGCTCAGTCGACACGCCCTCGCGCGCCTCGGCCCGGACGGTGAGCGCGTCCATCCGGCCCTCCCGCGTCAGGCGCAGCTGGAAGTGCGGGGCGACACCGGGCGTGCGGAGCACGATCTCCTCGATCTGGGTCGGGAAGAGGTTCACCCCACGCAGGATGATCATGTCGTCGCTGCGCCCGGTGACCTTCTCCATCCTCCGGAACACCCGGGCCGTCCCCGGCAGCAGCCTCGTCAGATCCCGCGTCCGGTACCGGATCACGGGCATGGCCTCCTTGGTGAGCGAGGTGAAGACCAGCTCGCCCTCCTCGCCGTCCGGAAGCACCTCGCCCGTGAGGGGGTCCACGACCTCCGGATAGAAGTGGTCCTCCCAGATGTGCAGACCGTCCTTGGTCTCCACGCACTCCTGGGCCACGCCCGGCCCCATCACCTCCGACAGCCCGTAGATGTCGACCGCGTCGATCGCGAACCGCTCCTCGATCTCCCGCCGCATCTCCTCGGTCCACGGCTCCGCGCCGAATATCCCCACCTTCAGAGAGGTGGAGCGCGGATCGACGCCCTGCCGCTCGAACTCGTCCAGCAGCGTCAGCATGTACGACGGGGTCACCATGATGATCTCGGGCCGGAAGTCCTGGATCAGCTGCACCTGCCGGGCCGTCATCCCGCCCGAGGCCGGGATCACCGTGCAGCCGAGGCGCTCGGCGCCGTAGTGCGCGCCGAGCCCGCCCGTGAACAGGCCGTACCCGTACGCCACATGGACCTTGTGCCCCGGCCTGCCGCCGGCCGCGCGGATGGAGCGGGCCACCACGTCCGCCCAGGTGTCCAGGTCCCGGTCGGTGTACCCGACCACCGTGGGCCGTCCGGTCGTGCCGCTTGAGGCGTGGATGCGGCGCACCCGCGACTGCTCCACGGCGAACATCCCGAACGGGTAGTTGTCGCGCAGGTCCGCCTTGGTGGTGAAGGGGAAGCGGGCCAGGTCCGCGAGGGAGCGGCAGTCCTCGGGCCGCAGCCCGGCCTTGTCGAACGCCTCCCGGTAGAAGCCGACGTTGTCGTACGCGTGGCACAGGGCCGACCCCAGCCGTTCGAGCTGCAGGGCCCGCAGCTCGTCACGGCCGAGGCGCTCACCGGCGTCCAGCAGGTCCTCCGTCGGGTCCGTCAGGTCCGTCCGATCCGTCATACGGATGACTCCCGTGTCACTCGCAAACCGGGCGACCGATCATTCGGTCGACGTGTCCGGGATCAGTAACCCAGTCACCCCGGCCGGGCGTCAAGACATGGGTGCGGCCAGGCCGGCTCCGTCGGGCGCGCGGCGCACCCTGGGCTGCCCGATCCGTTGGCGGGATCGCCGGCGCCCGGAGAGGATCACCGTATGCCGACCTTCAGCGCCCACGACGGCACGGGGCTCGCCTACCACGCCGAGGGCGAGGGCGAGCCGCTGGTCTGCCTGCCCGGCGGTCCGATGCGCGCCTCCGCGTACCTCGGCGACCTCGGCGGCCTGGCGGCCCACCGCGGGCTCGTACGGCTCGATCTGCGCGGCACCGGCGACTCCGCGGTCCCCGGCGACGACGCGACGTACCGCTGCGACCGGCTCGTCGACGACGTCGAGGCGCTCCGCGAGCACCTCGGGCTCGATCGCGCCGACGTCCTCGCCCACTCGGCGGGCGGCAACCTCGCCCTGCTGTACGCGGCGGCGCACCCCGGACGGGTGCGCTCACTGACCCTCGTCACCCCCGGCACCCGCGCCCTCGGCATCGAGGCCACCGCGGAGGACTGGCGCGGCGCGGTCGCGCTGCGCCGGGGCGAACCCTGGTACGAGGCGGGCCGCTCGGCCTGGGAGGCGTTCCTCGGCGGGGCGGAGCTCGACGACCTCTGGCCGGACATCGTGCCCTTCATGTACGGCCGCTGGGACGCCGCCGCCCGGGAGCACGCGGCGGACGACGCGCACCAGACGAACCCGCACGCGCGCGGTGGCTACTACGCCGAAGGCGCGTTCGACCCGGGCGCCACGCGGAAGGCGCTCGCCGCACTGGAGGTGCCCGTCCTCGTCCTCGCCGGGGAGTACGACGGCGGGCCGACCCCCGCCCGGGCACGCGAGATCGCCGCGCTGTTCCCGCACGGTACGGCGGCCGTGCAGTCCGGCGCCGGCCACTATCCGTGGCTCGACGACCCCGGTGCCTTCCGCCGTACCGTCGCCGCCTTCCTGGAGGCCGGACGACCGCCGTGAAGCTCTGCTGTCGGCCGGCTTAAGAAGATCTCGATGGACTGAACGCCCTGGGCTCGGCAGATTGGTGCGCATCACCGCCGGCCGGGTCGTCATGCCTGGTCAACCCTCGCCACGCCTGGAGCCGCACTCATGAAGGCACTCGTCAAGCAGCACGCCGAGCCCGGGCTGTGGCTCATGGACGTCCCCGAGCCCGACCACGGTCCCGGCGACGTGCTGATCAAGGTTCTGCGCACCGGCATCTGCGGGACCGATCTGCACATCCGCTCCTGGGACGGCTGGGCGCAGCAGGCGATCTCCACGCCGCTCGTGGCCGGCCACGAGTTCGTCGGAGAGGTCGCCGCCGTCGGCACGGACGTCGAGGACGTGGCCGTCGGCGACCTGGTCAGCGGCGAGGGCCATCTCGTCTGCGGAAAGTGCCGCAACTGCCTGGCCGGCCGCCGCCATCTGTGCCGCAGCACGGTCGGGCTCGGCGTCGGCCGCGACGGTGCGTTCGCCGAGTACGTCTCCCTGCCCGCGTCGAACGTCTGGGTCCACCGCACCCATGTCGACCTCGACGTCGCCGCGATCTTCGACCCGTTCGGCAACGCGGTGCACACGGCGCTGTCGTTCCCGCTCGTCGGCGAGGACGTCCTCATCACCGGCGCGGGCCCGATCGGCGTCATGGCGGCGGCCGTCGCCCGTCACGCCGGCGCCCGCAACGTCGTGATCACCGATGTGAGCGAGCCCCGTCTGGAACTGGCCCGCAAGGTGGGTGCCACGCTGGCCGTCAACGTCGCCGAGACCGGCATCGCCGAGGCACAGCGCTCGCTGGGGCTGAAGGAGGGCTTCGACGTCGGCCTGGAGATGTCCGGCCGTCCCGAGGCCGTCCGCGACATGATCGACAACATGACGCACGGCGGCCGGATCGCGATGCTCGGCCTGCCCGCGCAGGACTTCGCCGTCGACTGGTCGAAGATCGTCACCTCGATGATCACGATCAAGGGCATCTACGGCCGCGAGATGTTCGAGACCTGGTACGCGATGACGGTCCTGCTGGAGGGCGGGCTCGACCTCAGCCCCGTGATCACCGGCAGTTACGGCTACCAGGACTTCGAGGCCGCCTTCGACGAGGCCGCCACCGCCCGCAGCGGCAAGATCATCCTCGACTGGACCGCCTGAGCCCCGGCCCGGCGCACGCGCCGGGCCGCAAGGCGTCCTCCGCCACCCGCCCGCAGCCACACCCCAAGGGAGCACCCCGCATGTACGCCTCCGTGCGCGACGACCTCCGCGCCACCCTCGACGAGATCCGCGCCGCCGGCCTCCACAAGCCCGAGCGGGTCATCGGCACCCCCCAGTCGGCCTCGGTGGCCGTCACCGCCGGCGGCGCCCCCGGAGAGGTCCTGAACTTCTGCGCCAACAACTACCTCGGACTCGCCGATCATCCCGAGGTCGTCGCCGCCGGCAAGGAAGCCCTCGACCGCTGGGGCTACGGCATGGCCTCCGTCCGCTTCATCTGCGGCACCCAGGAGGTCCACAAGGAGCTCGAGCGGCGCCTGTCCGCGTTCCTCGGCCAGGAGGACACGATCCTCTACTCCTCCTGCTTCGACGCCAACGGCGGCGTATTCGAGACCCTCCTCGGCCCGGAGGACGCCGTCATCTCCGACGCGCTCAACCACGCCAGCATCATCGACGGCATCCGCTTGTCGAAGGCCGCCCGCTTCCGCTACGCCAACCGCGACATGGCCGAGCTGGAGGCCCGCCTCAAGGAGGCGGCCGACGGCGGCGCCCGCCGCAAGCTGATCGTCACCGACGGCGTCTTCTCCATGGACGGCTACGTCGCGCCGCTGAACGAGATCTGCGACCTGGCCGACCGGTACGACGCGATGGTCATGGTCGACGACTCGCACGCCGTCGGCTTCGTCGGCCCCGGCGGCCGCGGCACCCCCGAGCTGCACGGCGTCATGGACCGCGTCGACATCATCACCGGCACCCTCGGCAAGGCCCTCGGCGGAGCCTCCGGCGGCTACGTCGCGGCCCGCGCCGAGATCGTCGAGCTGCTGCGCCAGCGCTCCCGCCCGTACCTGTTCTCCAACTCCCTCGCCCCGGTCATCGCCGCCGCCTCCCTCAAGGTCCTCGACCTGCTGGAGTCGGCCGGCGACCTGCGCGGGAAGCTCGCCGCCAACACCGCGCTCTTCCGCCGCCGGATGAGCGAGGAGGGCTTCGAGATCCTGCCCGGCGACCACGCGATCGCCCCCGTCATGATCGGCGACGCCGCCGAGGCCGGGCGCATGGCCGAGCTGCTGCTGGAGCGCGGCGTCTATGTGATCGGCTTCTCGTACCCGGTCGTCCCCATGGGCCAGGCCCGCATCCGGGTGCAGCTCTCCGCAGCGCACTCGGCCGAGGACGTGGAACGGGCCGTGGGGGCGTTCGTCGACGCCCGGGCGACAATGGCGGGGTGATCGACCCTCGCAGGCTCCGCATTCTGCGTGCCGTGGCGGACCACCGTACGGTGACCGCCGCGGCCGCGGCGCTGTATCTGACCCCGTCGGCCGTCTCCCAGCAGCTCGCCGCGCTGGAGCAGGAGACCGGCCACACCCTGCTCATCCGCAGCGGGCGGGGCGTGACGCTGACGACGGCGGGCGAGATCCTGCTCGGCCACGCCCACGCCGTGCTCTCCCAGCTGGAACGGGCGGAGGCGGAACTCGCGGCATACGCGGGCGGCGCGGCCGGTGAGGTCACCGTCGCCTCCTTCGCCACCGGGATCGCCGAGGTCCTCGCTCCGGCCATCGGACGGCTCGCCCAGGACAACCCGGGGATCCGGGTGCGCGTCCGCGACGCCGAGGGCGACGAGAGCCTGCCCATGGTCCTGGACGGGGAGGCCGACCTCGCCCTGGCCGTGGAGTACCGGGGTGCCCCGCGTGAGGACGACCGTCGCCTCGCGCGCGTCCCGCTCTACGCGGAGCCCTTCGACGCCGTACTGCGGTGCGGCCACCCGCTCGCGGATCGCGGCCAGGTGGAGCTCGCCGCCCTCGCGGACAGTGACTGGATCGGCCAGTACCCCGGCAACCCCTGCCATGACGTGATGCTCCTGGCCTGCGAACTCGCCGGATTCCAGCCGCGCCTCACCCACTCGTCCGACGACTTCCGGGCCGTGGTGGCCCTGGCCGGCGCGGGCGCCGGAGTGGCCCTCGTACCCCGCTCGGCCCTGCGCGGCATGGAGCTGAAGGACACCGTGGTCCTTCCCGTCGCCGGCCCGGCCGCCACCCGGCGCGTCTTCGCGGCGGTCCGGCGCGGCGCCGAGAGCCATCCGCTGCTCAGCCCGGTCCTGGAGGCCCTGGCACGCGCTGCGGCGGGTCTCTCCACCGGCTGACCGTCCGCCGGGCTCGGGCCCGGGGCGGCGTCACCCCTGCCGGGCCGGCGCCGGCGGCCGGTACCGGAACGGCGTCGTCGTGCCCAGCGCGGTGAATCCCAGCCGTTCCAGGATCGGCCGGCTCGACGGCAGCGCGTCCACCTGGAGGTAGCGGTGGCCCCGCTCGGCCGCGATGCGTGCGCGGAAGGCCACCGAGGCCCGGTACAGACCGCGGCCGCGCCACTCCGGTACCGTGCCTCCGCTCCACAGACCGGCGAAGTCCCGGCCGGGGGCCAGCTCCAGCCGCGAGGAGCCGACCGGTTCCCCGTCCACGGTCGCCACCACGGCCACCACCGTCCGCCGCTCCGACGGCAGCTGCGCCAGCAGGTGCTCCCGCAGCCAGGAGCCGTCCGCGCCGAACGCCCGCGCGTAACCGCGCACCGCGAGCTCCACCCCGGCCGCGTCCGTCACCTCGTGGAGCGTCACCCCCGCGGGGAGCTCCACCTCGAGGTCCCGGAGGGCGCCGACCGGGGCGGCCATCAGCGTCTCGGTCGGCTCCCGTACGAACCCGGCGGCGAGCAGCCGGTCCGCCAGGTCGGCCGGCCGGTCGTGTCCGTACAGCTTCCACTCGAAATCCCGCCCGAGGGAGGCGAAGTGGTGCACCTGCTCCGCGACGGCCACGTCGGCCGTCGCCCCGTCCAGGTCCGACCAGAGGACCCCGTCCCAGCCGCCGTCGTGCCCGGCGGTCTGCCGGACCACCCCGCCCACGTGCTCGACCCGTGCACCCGGTCCGTCCGCCACCGCGCCCCGCCGCATCTGCCGGTCGTGCAGCGCGAGTACCGCCTCATGATGACCCATCCGGCCAGTCCAGCACCGGGGCGGGGCTGCGGCAACGGAGTTTCACCGGTACCGGAGGGCGGTGGTCGCCTCGCGGGCCGGGTTCAGGCGCCCTGCACCAGCCGGTCCACCGCCGCCGTACCGGAGGCGTACGGCAGTGCGTGGGCCGGGTCCGCCTGGGCGGGCATGGGCATGGGGCCGGGATGCCGGCCGGCCGGCACCAGGGCCTGGCCGGGCACCGGGGCCGGGCCGGACGTGTGGGGCGTCCCGTACAGCGTCCGCTCCAGCCCCGCCACCAGCCGCTGGACGTCCGGCTGCGGTCGCACCACGAGCCGCAGGTACCTGCTGGAGCTGCCGATCTTGTTGCCGCACTCCCGCACCAGCACCCCGTGCTCCTCCAGCAGCCGGTCCCGCAGCAGCGCGCCGTCCGCCCCCTCCGGGAGCCGCACGTACACGAAGTTGCCCTGCGACGGGTACACCGTGAGCCCGGGCAACCTGCTCAGCTGCCAGATCATCTCCTGGCGGTCGCGCTGTACCAGCCGCAGACTGTGCGCATACTCCAGCCGGTGCTCCTTCAGCATGAACACCACGGTCTCCGCGAAGGAGTTGAGGTTCCACTTGGGCAGGGCCGCCCGCACCCGCCCGGCGAGCCCCGGGTTGGCGACGAGATAGCCGAAGCGCACCCCGTGGAGCCCGAAGTTCTTGCCCAGGCTCCTCAGTACGATCGTGTTGGGCCGCAGCACCGCGTCGCCGACGACACTGGCGTCCGCCTCGGCGTCGGCGAACTCCAGGAACGACTCGTCCACGACGACCAGGTCCAGGTCCTGGAGCTGGTCGAGCAGGGCGAGGACGGCGTGCCGCGGCAGCAGACCGCCGTCCGGGTTGTTCGGATTGCAGATGACGGCGGTGCGGGAGCCGCGCGAGCGGACGAAGTCGACGAACGACGCCGGATCGAGCACGAAACCGTGCGACTCGGGCAGCGGGAACATGTCCACGCGCTTGCCCGTCTCCATCGGCTGGTCCGTCCAGCGGCCGAACGTCGGCACCGGCACCGCCAGCGACTCGCGCACCAGCAGATGGTCGATCCAGGTGATCAGTTCGGTGGAGCCGTTGCCCATGGCCACGGTCTGCGGATTGAGCCCCAGCACCGAGCACAGCTCCGCGGTGATGGTGTCCGCGCTGCTGGGGTAGTAGGTGAGGATATCCCGCAGTCGGTCACCCAGTTCCTCGAACATCCCGGGTGTCGGGAAGTACGGGTTGCAGGGGATGCAGAAGTCGGTGATCGGCTGCTGGTCACCGGTCGCCCGGCTCAGGGCGGCGTACGACGGGCTGTGCGCCGTGGACGTGCGGAAGAGCTCGGTGACGTTGCTGCCGGCTTCGGCCATGGGGTTCCTCCGGAGGTGGCTCGCTGCTCCCTGCCGGGGAATACGTACGGTCGCGCGACCGTGCTCAACGCGAGTGGCCGACGAGGTTCCCGGGACGGGCGGGACGGGCGCCGCCCCTGACCGTGGGCGGTTCGCCCTCGCCGGGCCCCGTGGGGCGTCCGGCGAGGGCTCACGGCGTCCCGGTGCCGCCGGCCGCCGCGGCGACCGCCCGTGCCCAGCGGTAGTCCGCCTTGCCGCTCGGAGAGCGCTGGATGGCCGGGGCGAGGACCAGCTGCCGCGGGATCTTGTACCCCGCCAGCCGGCTGCGGCAGTGCGCCTGGAGGGACCCCAGGTCCAGCGCGGGCGCCCCCTCCCGCAGTTGTACGACAGCGGCCACGTGGTTGCCCCACTTGGCGTCGGGAACCCCGGCCACCAGCGCGTCGTAGACGTCCGGATGGGCCTTCAGCGCCTGCTCGACCTCCTCCGGATAGACCTTCTCCCCACCGGTGTTGATGCACTGGGAGCCCCGTCCCAGCACGGTGACCACGCCCTCCTCGTCCACCGTGGCCATGTCGCCGAGCAGCACCCAGCGCTCGCCGTCCCGGCCGAAGAAGGTCTCGGCGGTCTTGGCCGGGTCGTTGTAGTAGCCGAGCGGTACATGGCCGCGTTGGGCGATGCGGCCCGGCTCGCCCACCGCGACCGGCTCGCGGGTGACCGGGTCGACCACCTGAGTACGGTGGTTGACCCGCAGCCGGAACCCGTTCTCCGGACCCGAGTCCTCCGTGGCGGTGCCGTTGAAGCCGGACTCCGAGGAGCCGAAGTTGTCCAGGAGCATCACATGCGGTGCCAGTGCCTTGAACTGCTCCCGCACCGTCTCGGACATGATCGCGCCGGAGGACGACACGCTGAACAACGACGAGAGGTCCGTGCCCTTCAGCGGGCCGTTCAGGGCGTCGACCAGCGGTCGCAGCATCGCGTCGCCCACCAGCGACACCGACGTCACCCGCTCCCGCTCGATCGTGCGCAGCACCTCCTCCGGCACGTACTTGCGGTGCAGCACCACCCGCTGGCCGAAGCCGAAGCCGATGAACGACGTGAGTGTCGACGTGCCGTGCATCAGCGGGGGAGTGGGGAAGAAGGTGATGCCGTCGCCGCCGGAGGCGACACGCTCCGCCAGTTCCTCCGGGCGCTTCACCGGCTCACCGGTCGGCGCTCCACCGCCGAGCCCGGCGAAGAAGAGGTCCTCCTGGCGCCACATCACACCCTTGGGCATCCCGGTCGTGCCGCCGGTGTAGATGATGAACTGGTCGTCCGCCGAGCGCGCCCCGAAGCCGCGCTCCGGCGAGCCGGATGCCTCGGCGTCCGTGAACGCGGTGCAGTCCAGGGCCGGCGCGTCCGGCTCCGGTGCGCCGACGCGCACGAGGTGCCGCAGCTTCTCCGTCCGCGGCAGTGCTGCCGCCACCCGCCCGGTGAACTCGGCGTCGAAGACGAGTGCCGCGAGATCGGCGTCGCGGTAGAGGTAGACCAGTTCCTCCTCGACGTAGCGGTAGTTCACGTTGACGGGGACGACGCGTGCCTTGAGGCAGCCGAGGACCGTCTGCAGGTACTCGACGCCGTTGTAGAGGTGCAGCCCGAGGTGCTCCCCGGGCTCAAGCCCGGCGTCGGCGAGGTGGTGGGCGATCCGGTTCGCCGCCGCGTCGAGCTGCGCGTAGGTGAGCCGGCGCTCCGCCCCCGTTCCGGGGCGGTCGACGTAGACGAGGGCCTCGCGGTCCGGCACCACGTCGACGACCGACTCGAACAGGTCGGCAAGGTTGTACTCCACCGTTCCTCCTGACCCCGGCCAGTACGGCGCAACCGCCTCGGAGCGGTCATTAGAGCGCCGCCGCCCACAACTGGGAAGGGCTACCGCAGAAGTAATCTGACTGCCTGTCAGAAAACTATTGAACTGTTCCTCCGGCTCCTGCAACCTGTTCTGGGTCTTGCGACGGGAGGACGGTCATGACGGGTACGGAACACCTCACCGTGCTGCGCGAAGGCGCGACCCTGGTGCTCACGCTGAACAGACCGGAGGCCAGGAACGCGCTGTCGCTGCCCATGCTGGTCGGTCTGTACGACGCCTGGCTGGAGGCGGACGCGGACGACGACGTCCGCTCGGTCGTCCTGACCGGCGCGGGCGGCTCGTTCTGTGCCGGAATGGACCTCAAGGCCCTGGCCGGGAAGGGCATGGAGGGCGAGGAGTACCGCGACCGGCTCCGGGCCGACCCCGATCTCCACTGGAAGGCCATGCTCCGACACCACCGCCCCCGCAAGCCGGTCGTCGCCGCGGTCGAGGGGCCCTGCGTCGCAGGCGGCACCGAGATCCTCCAGGGCACGGACGTCCGGGTGGCCGCGGAGAGCGCCGTGTTCGGGCTGTTCGAAGTCCGCAGAGGACTCTTCCCCATCGGCGGCTCGACCGTGCGGCTCCAGCGTCAGATCCCGCGCACCCACGCCCTCGAGATGCTGCTCACCGGCCGCCCCTACACCGCCGCCGAGGCGGAGCGCATCGGACTCGTCGGCAGCGTCGTCCCCGACGGCACGGCGCTTGAGCGGGCCCTCGAGATCGCCGGGCGGATCAACGCCTGCGGGCCGCTCGCCGTGGAGGCGGTGAAGGCGTCCGTCTACGAGACCGCCGAGATGACGGAGGCCGACGGGCTCGCGGCCGAACTGAAGCGCGGCTGGCCGGTCTTCGACACCGCCGACGCGAAGGAGGGCGCCCGCGCCTTCGCCGAGAGGCGCGACCCCGTGTACCGCCGAGCCTGACCGCCCGGCCTGCCGCCCGACCGCCCGGCCTCGCCGTCCCGCAGCCGCGACGGCCCGAGCCCCCACCGGCCGAAGGTCCGCGCGGGAGCGCCGCGGCACCCCGGGGGACCCCCGGGGCCTCCCTACGCAACCGGCAGAAGGAGTCCCATGACCGCCACCCCCGCACCCCGGGTGCCTCCCGCACCGGAGGTGCTGCGCGCCCCGTTCGCCGTCGAGTTCCCCTTCACCCGCTCCCTCGGCCCCGTGCAGTCGTCCTTCCTCACCGGTCTGCGCGAGCGCATCGTGCTCGGTGTGAGGACCACCGGCGACCGGGTCCTGGTCCCGCCCGTGGAGTACGACCCCGAGACCGCCGAGGAGATAGGCGAACTCGTCGAGGTCGGCACCGCCGGCACCGTCACCACCTGGGCCTGGAACCCGGAACCGCGCCCGGGCCAACCCCTCGCCACCCCCTTCGCCTGGGTACTGGTGAGGCTCGACGGCGCCGACACGGCCCTCCTCCACGCCCTCGACGCGCCCGGCCCCGACGCCGTGCGCACCGGAATGCGGGTCCGCGTCCGCTGGGCCGCCGAGCGTGCGGGAGCCATCACGGACATCGCCTGCTTCGAGCCGTACGAGGACCGCGGCCAGGGGGACCCGACCCCGGCGACAGCCGGGACCGAGGGGCGCGCCGTGACCGGACCCCGCCCCCACAGCGGGGAGTTCGACGACCCCGTCACCGGTGTCGTCGCCCCGGCCCGACTCGACTACACCTACACGCCCGGGCGTGCCCAGACCCGCTTCATCAACGCCCTCGCGGAGCGCCGCACCACCGGCGAGCGCTGCCCCTCCTGCCGCAAGGTCTACGTACCGCCGAGGGGAGCCTGCCCGACGTGCGGCATCGCCACCTCCGAACAGGTCGAGGTCGGTCCCCGCGGCACCGTCACCACGTTCTGCATCGTCAACATCAAGGCGAAGAACCTCGACATCGACGTCCCGTACGTGTACGCGCACATCGCCCTCGACGGTGCCGGCCTCGCGCTCCACGGCCGCATCGGGGGCATTCCCTACGACCGGGTGCGCATGGGCCTGCGCGTCGAACCGGTGTGGACCGAGGGCGGCCGGCACCCCGACCACTACCGGCCCACCGGCGAACCCGACGCGGACTACGACACCTACAAGGAGCTGCTGTAGCCATGCGAGACGTCGCGATCGTCGCCTTCTCCCAGACCGACCACGTACCCGGCAGCGAGGAGTCGTCCGAGGTCGAGATGCTCATGCCGGTGCTCCACGACGTCCTCGGACGAACCGGGCTGCGCACCGGCGACATCGGCTTCACCTGTTCCGGCTCCTCCGACTACCTCGCCGGCCGGGCGTTCTCCTTCACGATGGCGCTCGACGGCGTGGGTGCCTGGCCGCCCATCGCCGAGTCGCACGTGGAGACGGACGGCGCCTGGGCGCTGTACGAGGCCTGGGTCGCGCTCCTCACCGGCGAGGCGGACACGGCCCTCGTCTACTCGTGGGGCAAGTCCTCGCCCGGCTCCGTCCGCGACGTCCTCTCCCGCCAGCTCGACCCCTACTACCTCGCCCCGCTCTGGCCCGACTCGGTGGCCCTCGCCGCCCTGCAGGCCCAGGCGCTCGTCGACGCGGGGGAGACGGACGAGCCGGCCCTGGCCGCGATCGCGGCACGCAGCAGGACCGACGCCGCGGACAACCCGCACGCCCAGCTCCGCGGGGCCCGCGCGCAGGGCGACTACGTCGTACGGCCCCTGCGCACCGGCGACTGCCCGCCCGTCGGCGACGGCGCGGCCGCGGTGGTCCTCGCCGCCGGGGACAGGGCACGGGACCTGTGCGACCGCCCCGCCTGGATCCGGGGCATGGACCACCGCATCGAACCGCACTCCCTCGGGGTGCGCGATCTCACCGACTCGCCCTCGACCCGGCAGGCCGCCGAACGGGCCGGAGCGTTCGAGCGATCCGTGGACACCGCCGAACTGCACGCCCCGTTCACCTCCCAGGAGGTCGTGCTGCGCAAGGCGCTGCGCCTCGACGGGTCCGTGCGGATCAACGCCTCGGGCGGTGCCCTCGCGGCCAACCCCGTCATGGCGGCGGGCCTGATCCGCATCGGCGAGGCCGCCGCCGCCGTCCACCGGGGCGCCTCGGACCGCGCCCTCGCCCACGCCACCTCCGGCCCCTGCCTGCAGCAGAACCTGGTCGCCGTCCTCGAAGGAGAGCAGCATGTCCGCTGAGGAACCCGTGGCCGTCGTCGGCGTCGGCCAGACCAAGCACGTCGCGGCCCGCCGCGATGTGTCGATCGCCGGGCTGGTCCGTGAGGCCGCACGGCGGGCCCTCGACGACGCCGGACTCGGCTGGGCCGACGTCGACGCCGTCGTGATCGGCAAGGCCCCCGACTTCTTCGAGGGCGTGATGATGCCGGAGCTGTACCTGGCCGACGCCCTCGGCGCCGTCGGCAAGCCGATGCTGCGCGTGCACACGGCGGGCTCGGTGGGCGGGTCGACGGCGCTGGTCGCCGCCAACCTGGTGGCGGCTCGTGTCCACCGCACGGTCCTCACCCTCGCCTTCGAAAAACAGTCCGAATCGAACGCGATGTGGGGGCTGTCGCTGCCCGTCCCGTTCCAGCAGCCGCTCCTCGCCGGCGCGGGCGGGTTCTTCGCCCCGCACGTACGCGCGTACATGCGCCGCAGCGGCGCACCCGACACGGTGGGCTCCCTGGTCGCGTACAAGGACCGCCGCAACGCGCTGAAGAACCCGTACGCCCACCTCCACGAGCACGGCATCACCCTGGAGAAGGTGCAGTCCTCGCCGATGCTCTGGGACCCGATCCGCTACTCGGAGACCTGCCCGTCCTCCGACGGCGCCTGTGCGATGGTCCTCACCGACCGGGCCGGAGCCGCCCGTTCGCCGCACCGCCCGGCCTGGGTGCACGGCGGCGCGATGCGCAGCGAACCGACGCTGTTCGCGGGAAAGGACTTCGTGTCCCCGCAGGCCGGCAAGGACTGCGCGGCCGACGTCTACCGGCAGGCGGGCATCACCGACCCGCGCCGCGAGATCGACGCCGTGGAGATGTACGTGCCCTTCTCCTGGTACGAGCCGATGTGGCTGGAGAACCTGGGCTTCGCGGCCGAGGGCGAGGGCTGGAAGCTCACCGAGTCCGGTGTCACGGAACTGGACGGCGACCTGCCGGTGAACCCGTCCGGCGGGGTGCTGTCCACCAACCCCATCGGTGCCTCCGGGATGATCCGCTTCGCCGAGGCGGCCCTCCAGGTTCGCGGCCGGGCCGGCGAGCACCAGGTGGAGGGGGCACGGAAGGCCCTCGGCCACGCCTACGGCGGCGGCTCGCAGTTCTTCTCCATGTGGCTGGTGGGAGCCGAACCCCCGGCGACCTGAACTCCGTGGGCCCGGTGGGCGCGGATGTCCGGGAGAACGCGGGCGGGCGGCGGCTGCGCACCGGGGCCGGGAACACGGCGGCGGGCCCCCGAGCGGCCCCGGCCGGCTTCCCGGAGGCGGCCGCGAGTCCTCCCGCGGCGGCCTGTCCGCGACCGGCCCCGATCGCTACGCTGACCCCGGACGACGAACCGGGAGGAGTAGGGACGTGGCCGAGAGCATCACCGCGGAGCAGCCGCTTTCGGGTTGGGACAAGCCGGAGCTCGACCTCAGCCAGGCGGACTGGCAGTCGGGGAGCCAGGGGGCGGGTGACGTCCAGATCGCCTTCGTCGAGGGCTTCATCGCCATGAGGAACGGCGGCCGCCCCGGCGGCCCGTCACTGATCTTCACCCCGGCCGAGTGGCGCGCCTTCGTCATGAACGCCCGGCACGGGGAGTTCGACCTCACCTGACGTGCCTCCGGCGGCGGCCCGGGTGCGAGGCGCACGGGGCCGCCGGCCCGGACGTCGGCCTTCGAACGAGAGGTGGGTGCCCCGAGAATCCTTGGGTTCCTGATCTTCGGGTTGTGCCCGTGGCGGATCGTCTCGATGGGACAGGGGAGAGCCCCTAGGCTGACGATCATGAGCCCAGAACGTGACCTCGGCCGTCTGCTGACCGGCATGCGTCCCGAACTGAACCTCGGCCGGTACGTCTTCACCACCGTCACCGCTGCGCCGCCGCCCGGCCTCACCCCCGTGGTCACCGTCGCCGAGGACGAGGGCCTGACCCTCGTCGTACGCGAGGAGGAGGCCGACGCCGCCGGGCTGGCCCACGACTACGTCGCCGGCTGGATCACCCTGCGCGTGCACTCCGCACTCGACGCCGTCGGCCTCACCGCCGCCGTCGCCACCGCCCTGGCCGACGCGGGCATCAGCTGCAACGTCGTGGCCGGCCACCACCACGACCATCTGTTCGTCCCGTACGAACGCGCGGACGAGGCCGTCACCCTGCTGCACGAGCTGGCGGGGCGCGCCGGCTGAGCCCGCCGGGCCCGGCCGTCCGGCCCGTTCCGGCGTGTCGCGCCGCCGAGCTCCCGCTCGGCGGCACGGCCCGCGGGACACGTACCATGTCGGCATGTCCTTCCTCCGCCGCCGCAGCGCCTCCACTCCCGCGGGCCCGGACTTCGACGTCCTGGCCATGGACCCGGGGGACTGGCCCGGCAACCTCGGCGCCGGGCTGCTGCCCGCGCCCGACGGCAGCTGCCAGGGAGTCTTCCTGCGCTACGACCTCTTCGGCGGCCGGGGTCCCGCGATGATCATCGGCAATCTGCCGGAGGGATCGCCCGCCCGAGAGGTCGCCGAAGGACAGCCCCCCTTCGAGGTCGCCCAGCTGCTCGCGGCACTGGAGAACGACGAGGAGGTCACGGTCGTCGGCACCGAGGACGTCCCCGTGATGCAGGGCGACAACCTGCTGATCGTGCGCAGGGTCAAGCTCTCCGAGGGCCGGATCTCCTGCGTGCAGTTCGACCGCAGCGACAACGTCCTCGTCACCATCGCCAGCTGGGACCGGCCGATCACCGACGATCTGTACGCCCTCCTCAAGCCGCTGCCCGCGGAACTCTTCCAGCAGGGCTGAATCCTCCGGGCACCCCCGCCGGGAGCGCGCGGACGGGCCGCACCCCGGCGGCGTCCGGGCCCGCCGGTGCCGGTGAACCCGATCCGGGTCGGGTCGTGCCCTCGTGCCCGCGCCCTGGCGCCGCCGGCCCCGGTCCCCAGCCTCCCACCGCCGCCCCACGACAGTCCGTCCGCCTCGGAGGTCGGCGGCAGGCGACGTGCCCGGGCGGACACGACCCGCCCGGGCACCGGGGTCAGAGCCGCACGGCACCCGCCGCCGCGCCGCTGTGCGATCCCGTGCCGGTGCCCACCGGGGACCCCGATCCCGCACCCGTCCGGAGCAGTCCGACGACCCTCGCCGCCGACATACCCAGAGCCAGGGGTCCGTCGAGACGCAACGCCGAGCCCGCGCCCGACCGTACGTCCGCAGCCCCGTAACGGCGCGCCTTCCGGTGCCAGTTCAGGATGCCCACGAGCCAGTCCTCCAGTTCCCGCACATAGGAGTCCAGTGCCGCCCGGCCCCGGGAGTCCAGCGCGAACCGCTCGTGCAGCAGCGGGAGTTCGTGCTCCTTGATGTGCAGGAACTGACTCAGCCGCGACCGCATCAGATCGTCCACGATCGCGACGGCAGCCCCGTAGTCGCAGCCGAAGAAGTTCTGCACCACCAGGACGCCGTTGTGCACCTCGCCCTCGACCTCGATCTCCTTGTGGTACGAGAAGAGGTCATTGAGCAGACAGGCGTAGTCCGACGCCGCGAGTTCCAGGCTCCGCATCGTCCCCGTGCCGTGGATCTCCGGCGGCAGCTCCCCCTCGTGCCGCAGCCGGCACAGCATCATCGTGAGGTCCGATCCGAAGGTGCTGCGCCGCATCTCCATGTAGTCCACGGGGTCGGGCACCCGGTGCTGCGCCTGGTTGTGCAGCTCCCACAGCCAGCTCTCCAGCATCACGTCCAGCGCACGGCGCAGCCCCGCCCGCGACTCGGGGCCCATCGGCCCCGCCGTCCGCGCCCAGAGGTCCGCGAGCGACCGCTCCATCGGGCTCCGCGCGACCGCCGCGCCCGACCCCGGGTCGTCGAGCGGCATACAGGCCGTCAGCCGGTCCGTGCACGCCTTCGCGCCGAGAAGGTCCCGGGGGCGGCCGAACACCAGCGGGTAGTAGTCGTCCCCGTACGTGCCCCAGGTCAGCCACTCCGTGCTGAGCTCCAGTTCCTCGGGCGTGGCGTCAGGGTCGATGCCGGCCGCGCACAGGGCGAAGTCGAAGCCGGTCAGCATCTCCTCGTCCCAGATGTCCCCGAGCAGCCCCATCCGCTTCGCCCAGGCGACCGACCTGGTCGTCGCCTCCTGGTGGTGCGGGCTGAGCACGAGGGGGAACGGGCAGTCGAACTCGGGCAGCAGCGACGGCCCCGTCGGCCGGTGCGGCACGTGCGTCAGTCCGCGCAGCCGGGATGCCGCCGGCCGGCCGAACAGCGCCCGGACATCGCGGGCAGACGTCCCGAGCACCCCGTCGAAGAGCGAAGGCCCCGCCACCGCGCCCTTGTTCATGTAGCGGCTGGAACGCAGATGCCACTCGTGTCCGCCCGACTGCCAGTCCTGCAGACCCTTGGTGTACGCGGCGACCGCCGCGCACTGCGCCGGGTCGAGCCCGTTCTCCACGCAGAGCGCCGGGACCTCGGTGAGCGCGGTGTTCTCGAACTGCTGCAGGCGTGACGTCAGCAGGTCGTTGACCGCGTCGGCCGCCTCCTGGGTGGAGCAGCCGAGGAACGTCTCCAGCACCAGCACGCCGTTGCTGTTCTCGCCCTCGTCGCCGACCTCCCGCTCGTACGAGAACAGGTCGTTGCGCAGATGAACCCCGTCGGAGAACGCGTCCCTCAGCACTCGCATCGGCCGCGAGCCGGCGATCCGCTCGGGGACCTCCGCGCCCGCCGCGAACTCGACGAGCCCCGCCGACCACGGCGCGCCGCCGACCTTGCGCCGCATCTCGATGTACTCGACCGGGTTGGCGATCCGGCCCCGGTTGATGTTGTGCAGCTCCCACAGCGACTCGTTGAGCAGATGCTCCGTCGCCTCGGCGAACCGGGCCCGCCACGCCGCGGACATGCTCGGCACCGTCCGCGCCCACAGGTCGGCGAGTCCCGCCTCCACCTGGTTGGTCGGCTCCGGGACGCCCTGCTCGGGATCCGGCGGCATGAACGCGGGCAGCCGGTCCAGATAGGCCTTGCCGCCCGCCGTGTCGCCCGAGCGTTTGTAGACCTCCAGGAAGTGGTCGTCGAAGAAGAACACCCACACGTACCAGTCGGTGACGAGCGAGAGCACCTCCGCCGAGCAGTCCGGATGGGTGTAGGCGCACAACAGTGCGTAGTCGTGCGCCTCGAGGTCCTCGAGCTCCCAGATCCCCGACCCCTCCAGCATCCCCATGCGGCGCGCCCAGGTGCGGGTGTGCCGCCGTGCCGCGTCGACATGGGGGTTGAGACGGGCCGGATGAGGGACGTAGAAATCCGGCAGTTCGAAGGGCTGTGCCATACGTGCCCGGCCTTTCGGTGTGCGTCCGCGCGCGAGCCGCGCGGACCGGTCGGCGTACGGGCGAGCCCTACCCGCCGCCTTTCCGGGCCACGCGGTCCCGATGATCACCCGTCCGGATGAACCGGCCGTGAGCCGGGGCCCGCCGGCGGACCGCTAACGGCGCACGACCCGCACGTCGGAGGCCTTCACGAAGGCGACCCGGTGCCCGAACTGGATCTTGTGGTAGCGCTCGGTGCCGCGCACCACGGTGTGTTTCGACGTGTCGAACGTCGTCGCCCAGTAGTACTCGCCCGGCGTGCTGCCACCGGTCACGTACCTCTGCCCCGCGAGCAGCTTGTACGGCAGCGGCGTCACCGTCTGCACCGGCACGCCCGCCGGGTACGCCGTCGGCTCGGGATAGGCGCGGCCGTACACCGGAACCTCCGCCAGGCCCTCGCGCGGGGTGACCAGTGCGGCCCGCGCGCCCACCGCGGTCGGCCGGGTGCGCGGGTTGTGGAACCAGGCCTTCTGGCCCAGGTACCAGATGGCCGTCCAGTCACCGCGGCGCTCCGCCACGGCGTACTGCTGCCCCGTCGTGGCCCGTGCGCCGGTGTCGTTGACACCGGTCGTCGACTCGCCGCCGCCCGGGCGCAGTCCGGCGTCCTTCACCAGCGGCGCCGAGTCGTCCGGCGCGGTGTGCAGCCGAACCGCAGCCGAACCGTGCGGAGCGCAGGTGTCGCCCGCCTTGGCGCAGCCCGTGTACACCGGCTGGTGCCGGTCGTAGTCGGGACGGATCGTCACCGCGGACGCGCCCGCACCCGCCGTCGGTACGAACGGCCGTCCCAGCAGCGCGAAGTAGTGCGCCCAGTCCCAGAACGGACCCGGGTCGGTGTGCATCCCCGGGATGGTGGAGGGCAGCGTGCCCGGCACGTTGTCGTGCCCGATGATGTGCTGCCGGTCCAGCGGGATGTCGTACCGCTTGGCGAGGTGGCGCACCAGCCGGGCGGAGCTGCGGTACATCGCCTCCGTGTACCAGGCGTCGGGACTGACGAGGAATCCTTCGTGCTCCAGCCCGACCGACTTGGCGTTGACGTACCAGTTGCCGGCGTGCCAGCCGATGTCCTTCAGCCGCAGGTGCTGGGCGACATGACCGTCCGACGAGCGCAACGAGTACTGCCAGGACACGTACTCCGGGTCCTGGACCAGGCGGAGTGTGGTGTCCCAGGTCGCCTCGGTGTCATGGATGACGATGTACTCGACCGACTGCGAGGCGGGCCGGTCCGCCTTGTCGTGGTTGCCGTAGTCGCCCTCGCCGAACTGCTCGTACGGTGCGGGGATCCACTCGCACGCCACGGTCACCGGACACTCCGTGAGCGACCGGTCCGCGGTGCGCAGTCCCAGCCGGGCCAGGCCCGACTTGTCGGGACGCAGCCCCTCGTCGGCCCGCAGGGACACCCGCTGCCCGCTGTCCGTGGTGCGCCGCTGGCCGGTGCGGATGACGTCGAACACGTCGTCGGCGTACGTCGCCGCGGTCGCCGTGTCGTCGGCGCCCGAGAACCGGGCGACCGCCGCGTACCAGTCCGCCGCGCCGCCGCCGGGCGCCCGGCCCAGCTCCCGCTGGGCGTCGGCGAGCAGCGCCGCACCGCCCCGTACGTTCGCGGCCGCGTTCGTGCGCAGGCGTTCGGCGGGGATGCCGGTGAGGTCCGCGGCCCGCTCCAGGGTCCGCAGCCGGGCCGGCAGCACGGAGCGCTTCGCCGGCGTGGTGCCGTCGCCCGCCCGGGGGCTGCGGGCCGCGTCGCCACGGGCGTCCTCCGCGCCGTGCGAATGGTGAGGGGCCTCTGCCAGGGCCGTCGCGGCGTCCGTGAGGTGCATCGGCCCGTAACCGCCCGTGACACTCGGGGCGCCGCCGTGCCCGTCCCAGCGCGACTGGAGGTAGGACACGCCGAGCAGCACGCTCTGCGGTACCCGGTACTCGGCGGCGGCGTCGGCGAAGGCGCGTTGGAGTTCGTCGGAGGGCGCGCCCGGCTCCGCGACGGCGGACGGAGCGGCCGAGGCCAGGGTCAGCAGCAGCGCCGCGACCACCGCCCCCCGCCTGCGAGCTTGTCTCGGTCGTGCCAGGGCGGATGCCTGCAATGCAGCCTCCAGTGACGGATGGTGCGCGAGCGACCCGTACAGGGGTAGCGGCTCCCGGACGATCCGTCAATGAGGCTCAGCGGCGCGGCAATCCAGGTCTCCGACGGGTGGGGCGCGGCCTGCGGTGCGTCAGTGGAGTGGACCAATGATCGTCGTTGGGGGGCCGTCAGGCGCGGACCTTCGCAGGGCTCGGGGAAGCACGGCCGTGGGGCGTGGCACCGCGCCCGAGAGCCGTCGCCCGCCCTGGGACGGCGGTGAACTCCCGGCGAGCGCGGGCTGCCCGGCCGCGGTGGACGACGCCGACGTCAGCTCGGCGGTACGACCGCCACGGGGCAGGGCGCGTGGTGCAGTGCGGCATGGGCGACCGAACCGATCCGCGCTCCGACGGGAGAACGGCGTGCGCGGCGGCCGACGACCAGCAGCAGCGCACGCCCCGCCGCGGACAGCAGCACCTGTCCCGCGCTGCCCATCTCGACGTGCTCCGTCACCGGCACCTGGGGGTAGCGCTCCCGCCAGGGCTTCAGCGCGTCCGCCAGGGCCTTCTTCTCGAACGGCTCCAGGCCGCCGGCCTCGTCGGCCAGCCGCATCGACCCCGGGCTGTAGGTGTAGAGGGTGGGCAGGCTCCAGGACCGCACCGCGCGTACCCCCACGCCGTGTGCGGCGGCGGTCTCGAAGGCGAACCCGAGGACGGCGTCGCAGTCCTCCGGCGTGCCGTGCTGGCCCACCACGACCTCGGCGCCCTCGTGGGGTTCCGGAACCGAGGCCTGGTCCTGATCCTCCCCGGCCGGCGCGCGCACGGCGACGACGGGGCAGGCGGCGGAGGCGATCACCTGCTGGCCGTAGGAGCCGACGACGAAGCCGACGATCGCGCCATGGCCCCGGGAGCCGAGCACCAGCATCGATGTGCGCTCCGACTCGTCGAGCAGCGCCGCCACCGCAGTGTCCGCCACCACCTCGGCGGAGACCGGCACGTCCGGATAGCGCCCGGTGATCTCCGCCTCCGCCTCACGCACCAGACTCTCGACCGAACGCGCCTGCGCCTCGCGGTCCTGCACGATCGGCACGTCGAGGGGCTGCCACAGCCATGCGTGAACCATACGGAGCGGAAGCCCGCGGAGCGCCGCCTCGCGGGCCGCCCAGTGGACCGCGGCCCGGCTCTCCGGTGATCCGTCCACTCCGGCAGTGATGCGTCGGGCCATGGGGCGTGTGCCTCCGTCCGAGGTCCGGGCTCGACCAGGCGGTCCGCCCTGGGGATGTCAGTATCGCGCAGCCGGCGCGCGCACGGGCGCGCGGCCCGCTCCCGGGTCACGGACCCGTGTTGCCCGGGTCGCCCGTGCCGCCCGGACCGGTAGCGACTTCCCCTGGGCCGGACTTGCCGCACCTCCCGCCGCGGGTCGTCCTTCCGTGGCGGGATACCGGTCCGCGTGGCGGACGGCCTCTGCCTCGGCCGTGCGGGGCGTGGCAGCAGACCTCCGACACCCCACCCGGTGCGGCCCGGACACACGCGCCGTCCCCGGCACGGTGTCCCTCGGCACACGACAGAGCGCTGTGCGTCCAGTGTGTCGGCACTGGGCACACAGCGCTCTTCCCCCTCGTCCCGGTCAGCGGGTGCCGACCGCCGCGCGCACGGCCCGCCGTGCCAGCGCGCAGTCATCGTGCAGCCGCCGCAACAGCAGCCGCTGCTCCTCGCCGGAGGAGACTCCGGCCTGCGCCGAGGCGACGGTGCCGGCCGGCGGGGCCTCCCGCATCGTCCGCTGCACGGCCGTCTCGTAGGTCCTGATCTCCCGGGTCAGCACCAGCATCAGGTTCACCAGGAAGGCGTCGCGGGCCGCGGGGCCCGACTGCTGGGCCAGCTGGCTGATCTGGCGCCGTGCCACCGGTGCGTTGCCCAGCACCGCCCAGAGCGTCGCCAGGTCGTACCCCGGCAGGTACCAGCCGGCGTGCTCCCAGTCCACGATCACCGGGCCAGTCGGCGCGAGGAGGATGTTCGACAGCAGCGCGTCCCCGTGACAGAACTGGCCCAGGCCGCCCTGCCGTCCGCCGGCGTGAGCGAGACCGTGCAGCAGCTTCTGCAGATCACCCAGGTCGCGGTCCGTGAACAGCCCCAGCTCGTGGTAGCGGGCGATCCGCGAAGCGTAGTCCAGCGGCGCGTCGAACGTCCCGGCCGGCGGTCTCCATGAGTTCAGCCGGGCGATGGCCCCGAGCGCGGCGCGGACGTCCGCGCGCGGCGGCGCCTCGGAGGGATGCCGGGCGAGGGCGGCCGGACGTCCGGGCATCCGCTCGACGACGAGCGTGCAGTTGTCCGGGTCCGCGGCGATGAGCCGGGGCGCACGCACCGGAGGCCGGTGCCGGACGAACGCACGGTATGCCCCTATCTCGTGCCGGAACCGCTCCGCCCACGCCGGCGACTGGTCCAGTAAGCACTTGGCGACGGCCGTCGTCCGCCCCGTCGTGCCGACGAGCAGCACCGAGCGACCGCTCCTGCGCAGCACCTGCACCGGATTGAACTCCGGACAGATGCGGTGCACCGAGGCGATCGCCATGCGCAGCTGCGCGCCCTGGGGGCCGGACAAGTCGATTCTCCCGCTGAGCGGTTGGCCGACGGCCCCCGGCCAGCGCCGGGTCCTGCCGGTCGTGGAGGGATCGAACGACGGCCCGCCGCCTGCCTGCAGGGTGCGCGGGCGGGGCGGGGCGGACACGGAGGACGATGCTGTGTACATGGGCGATACAGATCCCTTCGTGTGCCGACAAGTCGCGTGCGCGGCCCTGCCCCGGAAGCCTTCGGCACCCTGGGGAATGCGGTCTCGCTCCCGGGGCGGGGTGGCGCTTTCCTACCTGACACCCGGCTGCGGGTGGCACACCATCTGGCGGACCCTGGCGAACCCTGGCGAATAGTCGCGGCGCATCTGACAGGGGGTTACTGTCAACTCAGCCGAGAACCTGGGGGCTTGACGTGACCGGAGAACCCAACACCCGTCTCGCGGACCTGTTCGGCCTCGCCGGCTGGTCCAAGGGCGAGCTCGCGCGGCTCGTGAACCGGCAGGCGGCGGCCATGGGGCATCCGCAGCTGGCGACCGACACCTCGCGGGTGAGGCGCTGGATCGACATGGGGGAGTCCCCCCGCGATCCGGTGCCGAAGGTGCTGGCGGCTCTGTTCACCGAGCGACTCGGCCGTGTCGTGACCATCGAGGACCTCGGGTTCGTACGGCACGGGCGCACGCGCAAGCGAAGGGATGCCGGCGGCGCCGGCCATCCCGACGGCCTGCCCTGGGCACCCGAACGTACGGCGGCGGTCCTCACCGAATTCACGGGAATGGACCTCATGCTCAACCGACGCGGCTTGGTGGGCGCGGGCGCCGCGCTCGCCGCAGGCTCCGCACTCAGCAGCGCCATGTACGACTGGCTGCACACCGACCCCGCTCACGCCACCCATGCTCCGCGTGCCCACGATCCCCTGCACGCCGACCCCGCTGGGTTCGACCGCTACGAGGCCGCCCCCATCGGGTCGCAGGAGATCGACGCCCTGGAGCGCTCCGTCGAGGTGTTCCGCGCCTGGGACGCCTCCCGAGGCGGCGGACTGCAGCGCAAGGCGGTGGTCGGCCAGCTCAACGAGGTGGGCGGCATGCTCGCCTACCGCCACCCCGACCACCTCCAGCGTCGCCTGTGGGGGGTCGCGGCCAACCTCGCCGTGCTCGCCGGCTGGATGTCCCACGACGTCGGCCTCGAACCCACCGCCCAGAAGTACTTCGTCATCGCCGCCCACGCGGCACGCGAGGGGGGCGACCGTCCCCGCGCGGGAGAGGCCCTCTCCCGGGCCGCACGCCAGATGGTGCATCTGGGCCGTCCGGACGACGCCCTCGATCTGATGAAGCTCGCCAAGTCCGGTTCCGGGGAGGAGACCCTGCCCCGTACCCGGGCGATGCTGCACACCATCGAGGCGTGGGCGCAGGCTTCCATGGGCCGGGCCCAGGCCATGCGCCGGACCCTCGGCGAGGCCGAGGACCTGTTCGTCTCCGACAAGGGCGACGTTCCGCCGCCGAGTTGGATGCAGATGTTCGACGAGGCGGACATGCACGGGATGCAGGCGCTCGCCTACCGCACCCTCGCCGAGCACGATCCGGCGGCCGCCGGAATCGCCCAGCGCCATGCCAAGCAGGCGCTGGAGCTGAGGGAGGGGGGCCGTCAGCGGTCCAAGATCTTCGACTACCTCTCCATGGCGTCGGCGTGCTTCATCGCCGACGACCCGGAACAGGCCGACAGGTATGCCAGGTTGGCGCTGGTGTCGATGGGGGAGACCTCGTCCCACCGCACCTGGGACCGGCTCCGGGAGATGTACCGGCTCACCGGGCAGTTCGCGGGCTACGCGAAGATCGAGGACCTCCGCGAGGAGATCCAGCACGCCCTGCCCAACAGCCCTTCGAGGAGCATGCGGAACGCCCGGATCTGAGCGCCGTCGGTACCGATCACCGTCACCACCCGGAGGTGACCGCAGGCGCGGGTCGGCTGTGGCGGGCCGAATGGTGCGCTGAAGGCACGGAAGCAGCGATGTCACCGATGCCGTTCTCGTGCAGGAGACCACCGGTCGCGCCCGACGGGCCCGCTGCCGGCGCGCCTCCACCCACCCGCTATCGACTGACCCTGGCCACCATCACGCAGGCGTCGTCCTGACGCTCGATCTCAGCGAACTCCTCGACGATCAACCCGGTGCACTCCTGTGCGCTTCGGGCGACGGAGAGTGCGGGGGCGAGGGCCAGCAGACGTTCAGCGCCGGAACCGTCGTGGGCGGCGCCGGGTCCCCTGGTCAGCCCGTCGGTGTGCAGAACCAGCACATCACCGGGCAGCAGGCCGATCTCGGCCTGCTCGTACGCCCCTCCGGCCGTCGCGCCGAGCAGCACGCCGTCCGGCTGGGGCAGGGCACGCCCCGTCCCGCCGCGGAACAGCAGCGGGGCGGGGTGCCCGGCCTGTGCCCAGGAAAGCAGCCGGGTCTCGGGGTCGTAGTGGCAGCACACCGTGCTGCCGAGCGCGGGCTGTGCCGAGGAGTCCAGGAGACGGTTGAGCTGGACCATCAGAGGGCCGGGCCGGATGCCCGCCGCGGCGAGAGCCCGCAGGGCGCCCAGCAGCATCGCCATGGTCGAGGTCGCGGTGACCCCGTGGCCGGTGAGATCGCCCACGCTCAACAGCGCCCTGGCACCTGGCAGTTCCAGGGCGTCGAACCACTGGCCGCCGATCAGGCCGCCGCCCGTCGAGGGGAGGTGATGGCCCGCCAGTTCCAGCGACTCCTGGCCGTGCCCGGGCAGGATGAGCGGGCCGCGCCACGGAGGGAGAACCGCCTGGTGCATCTCCCTCGCGACCCGGCGTTCGGTCCGGTCGACGTGCTGCCGACGTGCGAGCGAGTCCTGGGACTCGCGCACCGCGCGCTGGGACCGCCGCAGTTCGCTGACGTCCCGGAGCACGGCCCACATCGAGGCCGTGCAGCCGTCTGCGTCGAGGACCGGCTCTCCCATCATGTGGAGCGTACGCACACGTCCGTCCGTGCGGACGATGCGGAACTCCCCGTCGATCGGCTTCCCGTCGACCAGGCAGTCCGTCACCATTTCCGTGAGTAACCCCTGGTCCTCGGCGAAGACCAGGGAAGGCAGCTCGTCCAGCGTCATCGGGTCGCTTCCGGCGGGCAGTCCGAAGATCTGGTGCAGTTCCCCGGACCAGCCGACCTCGTCCGTCAGCAGGTTCCACTCGGCACTGCCGACCCGGCTCAGCAGGGACCCCGGGCGCGGCGCGAGGTCCTCGTAGGGAGCCGGCTCCTCCGGGCCGAGGAGGTCCTCGGGCCCCTGCGGGGCGGGCAGTCCCTCCTTGAGCTGACCCAAGTGCGACCCGAGATCGTCGAGCTGATGGACTGCCAGGTCGCACAGTGCCCGGTGCCAGCGTCCCTGGGGGTCGTCCTCGTCGACCACGGCGTCGCGCCGGACCGCGTCCACGTCCCCGCGCAGCCTTCGGGTCTGCGAGATCAGCTCGTCAACCGAGCCGCGCCGAGGAGGCTGGGGGGCGGGGCGGTCCGCGAACAGATGGGACGGCATGTCGTACTCCGATGCAGGCGCGGCATGGCCAGGTCTCGGTGGGAGACCGTTACGACTGTTGCACAGGTAACGGGGGCGCGTAAGGGATTTGGCAACACTCGATACGGTGGTGCACCTGGCATATGTCAATGGCTCGCAGTGCTCCGACCAGCCATGACGTATTCGCTGTTACTCCTGAGTGCTCGTGAGGCGTGGCCCGGAAATGTCCCGTTCGACCTTACGCAGCAAGGCAGGCACCGGGCAGTCGCTCATCCGGGCACCGCCGCGACGGACGGGGAAGGCCCCGAAGCACGGACGGTCGCCCTCCTCCGCGAGGACTGCCGTTCGGCCCCGTCCGTGCCGTGCGCGTAAAGGTATTGAGCGCTCCGGGTGCTCGTCCACTAGCCGCTGGGCGAGGGGGACGAAGGTGTCGAGGTCTTCGGACATGTGGAGCCGCCGAGGGACTTGGGGATGTACACGCCGCCCTTGCAGGGCGCGACCTGGAAGATGAAGAGGGAGCCCTGTGTTCCCATCATGTACACACGGCCGCCGTAGCCGATGTTGATGAGGCTTCCGGTGGTCGTGGCGGGGTGCTCGGTGCTCTGGGCGAGGGTCTTGCCTGTCTTCTCGTCCAGCCACATCAGGGTTTCCTGGTAGTTGGAGGCCTCGGCGAAGGCTTTCGCGGGCGTGTTGTCGATCACGTTCTGGGTGAGGAGCACTCGCCGGTCGGCCGGTCCGATCGTGGTGAAGTAGTCGCCCATGGTGATGTCCTCACGCTGCCACTGGACCTTCATCTCACCGGTCTGCTGGTCGATGTGGACCGCGAAGATCCCCGGAACGAGCCAGTCCTGCATGAAGACCAGGCTGTTCTCCGGGTCGGTGGAGAAGGAGGCCGCGGACGTGCTCAGGCTTGCGCCGCGGACCGGCATCTTCTCGCCCCACGGGCACAGGCGGCTGGACTTGTTCGGGTCGGCCTGGCTGACGGCGAACGCGCAGATGGGAACGGTCTTGGAGGGGTCGGCGTTGGCGTTGGCGATGATCCATTCGCCGACGGCGGCGGGGGCCGCGCCGGCGCCCTGGCCCTTCAGCAGGTATTCGGGTGCCCAGGAGGTGTCTTCCGTGAGCTTCTTGGCCTGCGGGTCCCAGCGCACACGCAGCAGTGTCTCGGTGCCGGAGACGTAGGCGTAGATGTCTCCCTTCCACGTTGCCACGATGGTCCGGGCCACGATGGCCTGGCTCAGCTTGATCTCATTGACGACCTTGAGCGAGAGCGGGTCGAGGACCGCCATGGTCGTCTTCGGGTTGGCGCCGGGTGCGCCCGGGCAGGAGGTGAGCGCGTAGTTGCCGTAGGTGAGGCACCCGGGCACCCGGTTCTGGGTCTTCATCAGGATGTGGCCCTGCGGGTCGGGCAGGATGTGGAACCCGTCGAAGTTGGCATCGCTCTGCGGCCCGTCGAGCATGGGCACTTCCTGGTGAGCCAGGATCGCACCCGAGGCCGGGTCGAGCCGGTAGACGTGGGCGCCGAAGGCCGCGTAGACGCCGTCCTTCCCGACCCCCATGCTCGGCGCCGGATTGAACTGGCCGTTGATGTTGATGTTCAGCAGCGGCTGGCGCCAGATCTCCCGTCCGGTCGAAGGGTTGAACTTCGACACGTACGGCCCGGGCGAGTAGACCTCCAGGCCGCTGGCCCCGCCGATGAGGTAGGCGTCGTTGGGCCCGCCGAAGGTGACGAAGGAGATGCCGCCGGGGTAGTCGGTCTCGGACTTGTAGGAGAAGACCTGGTTGGGTCCGCTTGAGTCGCCGGTCCATGTGGCGCACGGGTAGACGCCGCTGTGGATGGCGTCGGTGTGCTCGGGGGCACCGATCACCGGCGGGTAGTTGACCATGTTGTTGGCCGGGTCGGCCGCGTAGCTCTTCATGCACGCGACCTCTTCGGGGATCGCGTTCAGGTCACCCGTGAGGGGCCCGGTGTTCGCCAGGGGACTGTCGGCGAAACCACTGAGGCTGTTCTTGACCTGGGGCGTTGCACCCTTCAGCACCGGCAGGACGATGAGCACGGCGAGGACGGCGAGCGCGACGGCCACCTCCAGGACCGGCTTGATGACGCGCCAGGCACGATGCCGGAACCGCTTCACTTGCCTGCCTCCGCGGTAGTGGAGCCCGGCGGTGCCGGCTCGGTCGTCATGGATGCCCTGGCGCTGCGGTACTCCCGCAGGGTGAGGACCGCGCTCGCGAGCAGCACCCACACCACGAACGCCACCCACCAGGCCCACAGTCCCAGTGCCCCGGTGGCGGGGTTGAGGACGCCGCTCAGCCAGAAGGGGCTGATGAACGCGAGCGCCGCCGGCACCGCGGCGACCAGCGCCAGCCATCCCAGCCAACCGCCCATCACTCCGGTGTGCAGGATCACCTTGCCCACCGCGAAGAAGAACACAGACAGCACGCCGCCGCCGAGCGCGAACAGCACCGCCGAACCGGTGAAGAACGCCGGAACGGCATCCGCCTGCGCCGGGCTCGTCGTCAGCAGGACCGAGTACGTCAGCGCCAGGGCCACCAGCATCAGCGCCGCACCGACGCCCGCCCCCACCAGCGCGACCGTCGCCCCACGTGCCGGCTCTCCCTCGGCATCCCGCAGGACCCGCCACAGAGGTCCCAGGAACCACAGGAACAACGCGATCCCCAAGGTGGTGAACAGCACTTGCAGCCGGATGTGGTTGACGTTCTGGGAGTAGAAGTCGTTCACCGTCTGGGCGTCCGCAACCGACGGGTACGGCGTGCCACCCGAGGGATCGGTAAGCATGAACATGATGAACCCGACCATGAACATCAGGGCCGCGAGCAGCCCACTCGCCGCACCCATCTGCTCCCAACCGCGGCGCTCACCCACGGAACCAGTCCCTTCTGTGCATCGGCGGTGGCCCGCCACAAGTCGTGTCGGGCGAGTACCGCCCCGACACGGCCACGGGCACGAGCGACAAGGACTTCGCCCGACCCCATGTTCAGAAGAAGCGTGGTGGCCATGTGCGCATTGCGCCGTTCCCGGGCGAGCCGGTCGTGTACAGGCAGGTGCCGGCGGGAGCGCTGAACCACCGACAGCACGACACGTGCGGGACCACACTGCCAGGACCGTCCCGCCGGCGGGCAGGGCGGTCCGGCCTGGACGTCGGCGCACGTGGCCGGAACGCACTGCCGGTGGCGCGACGGAAGAGAGGACGCGCCGAGCCGTCCGGACCGGCGTCCGGACGGCTCGGCGCCGTCAGGGCCCCGGTTCGCCGGTTTCCTTGCCGGAGCCGGAGCCGGAGCCGGAGCCGGGGTCGGGGCCGGGGCCGGAGTTCCCGCCCCCGGAGGCGCCACCGGGCCCCTCCGCGGCGGCCGGGTCCAGGATGCGGCTGAGGAAGTCGCGCGTCCGCTCCTGTCGCGGGGAGCCCACCACCCGTTCCGCCGGGCCCTGTTCGACGATCGCTCCCTCGGCCATGAACACGACCCGGTCGGAGACCTCCCGGGCGAAGCTCATCTCATGGGTGACCACCATCATGGTCATGCCCTCAGCCGCCAGCATCCGCATGACCGCGAGGACCTCCCCGACGAGTTCCGGGTCCAGCGCCGACGTCGGCTCGTCGAAGAGCATCACCTCCGGGCTCATCGCCAGGGCCCGTGCGATCGCCACGCGCTGCTGCTGCCCGCCGGACAGTTGCGCCGGATACGCGTCCGCCTTGTCCGAGAGACCTACGCGCTCCAGGTTCTCCCGGGCCACCGCGACGGCTCGCGCCTTGTCGCGCTTCAGGACCCGCCGCTGCGGGAGGGTGAGGTTCTCCACCACGGTCACGTGCGGGAAAAGGTTGAACTGCTGGAACACCATGCCGATCCGGCGCCGTACCGCGTCGATGTCGACATCGAGGTCCGTGACCTCGGTGCCGCCCACGAAGACCTTGCCCGCGCTCGGCTCCTCCAGCAGGTTCACACAGCGCAGCAGCGTCGACTTGCCCGACCCCGACGGGCCGATGACGCACACCACTTCGCCACGGGCCACGTCCATGTCGATGCCGCGCAGCACCTCGTTGTCCCCGAACGACTTGCGCAGTCCGCGGATCTCGATCTCGTTCTCCGCCATGTCCGGTCGTCACCTGGCCTTCTCGGTTCGTGCTTCCAGCCGGCGCACGACCAGACTCAGTGGGATCGTCACCAGCAGGTAGCACAGCCCGGCGACCAGGATCGGCGTGGAGTTGGCGGTCTGGCTGGCCAGGTCCCGGCCGAACTTGGTCAGTTCCCGCTCGCTCAGCGTCACACCGAGGAACAGCACCAGCGAGGAGTCCTTGAACAGCAGTACCAACTCGTTGGTCAGGGGCGGGATCACGATCCGGAAGGCCTGCGGCACGATCACCGACACCATGGCCCGCGCATGGGAGAACCCGAGCGAACGCGCCGCCTCCATCTGCCCCCTGGGCACGGCCTGGATCCCGGCCCTGATGGTCTCGGCCATGTACGCGGCGGCCACCAGCCCGAGACCGAGTGCGACCTTGCCGTACACCCCGCCGGGGATCTCCGTCCCCGGGAAGGCCAGCGGCACCGCGACCCCCACGAAGATGAAGATCAGCAGTGCGGGGAGACCGCGGAACAGTTCGATGTAGACGCTCGCCACCCAGCGGTACGGCGCCACCGACGACAACCGCATCAGCGCCACGACCATGCCCAGCACCAGACCGAAGGCGAAGCCCGACAGTGTGTACACGACCGTGTTGCGCAGCGCGATCGTGATGATGTCGGGAAACAGCTCGCTCGCGAGGTCCTTCTGCGCGAACTGGTTCCGCAACCGGTCCCAGTCGGCCAGCACGGCGATCAGGACCACGCCGGCGACGAACACCGCGTACTGGATTCCCTGCGACACCCGGCGCCGCTGTCGCCTGGTCAGCCGCGAGGTCACGACCGGCCCTCCGGCAGCGGCCCGATCCACTGCCGGTAGAGCCTGTCGTACGTGCCGTCGGCCTTGGCGTCCGTGATCGCCCCGTCGATGGCTGCACGGAGCTCGTCGTTGCCCTTCTTCACCGAGAAGCCGTACTGCTCGCCGGTCTCGATGTTCTGCCCGACCACGAAGGCGTCCGCGTTGGCCCTGTCCTTGAGCCAGCCCTGCACCACCGGGTAGTCGATCACCACGGCGTCGACCTGGCCGGTGCGCAGCCCGTTGAGCACGGCGTCGGAGCTCTCGAACGCCACCGGGTCGAAGCCCTCCGACTTGGCGTGGCTCTCGCCCGTCGTCCCGGCCTGAGCACCCAGCTTCGCGCCCTTGGCCTTGACGTCGGCCAGCGAGGTGATGCCGCTCTTCTTCGTGGCGAGCAGCGCCTGCGTGGCGTCGAAGTACGGTACGGAGAAGTCGACGTTCTTCTTGCGCTCGTCGGTGATCGTCATACCGGCGGCGGCGAGGTCGCACTCGCCGGAGTTCAGGAACGCGCCCGTCTTGAAGTTCTCGAAGGGCGTGTCGAGGATCTTCTGTTCGACCTCGAGGTCCTTCGCCACCAGGTCGACGAGGGCCACGTCGAAGCCGACGACCTTGCCGCCCTGCTCGAACTGGAACGGCGGATAAGGCAGATGCGTGCAGGTGGTCAGTTTCCCCTTCTCCACCACCGGCACTCCGCCCGCGGCCTCGCCCGGCCCCTCCCCGGAGGAGCAGCCGGCGGTGAGCGACAGGCCCGTCGCCGCGGCGCAGAGCAGGGCGAGAAGGCGGATCGGGTGGGTACGGCCGCCGGCAGTCCTGGACATGGTGACCTCCATGGGCGCAGGGATTCGGTGGATGGCACCGCCACACATGAGCGTAGGCCCTCGGTACCGCCGCGGCCCGGAAGATCGTGGACCTTGCCGGTCCGGGTGGTCTTTCCGCAGGTGCGGATCGCGGATACGGTGGGGCGATGACCATGCGGCAGGCCCCGGTGCACCTCTCGGCGTCGACCTGGCGGCAACCGCGTCCGGCTTCCGCGTCCCCGGGGCGGGACGCCCTCGTGGCGCGGATCGCGGAGCGGGTCCTCGCGCTCGGCGACCGCCGGCTGCTCGTCGGCATCGACGGGCTCACGGCCTCCGGCAAGACGAGCTTCGGCCATGAGCTGGGCGCCCGGATCGGCGCGGCGGGCCGCCCGGTGCTCCGCGCCACCCTGGACGACTTCAAGCGGCCCTGGAAGGACCGGCACCTCTACGACCGGGAGTCCGGCGAGGGCTACTACCGCAACGCGTACGACTACGAGGCCGCCCGGCGGCTGCTGCTCGACCCCTGCCGTACCGAAGGCGCCGCGTCCTGTGCGCTGTGCAGCATCGACCCGCTGACGCAGCAGGACCACTCGGCGACCAGGACACCGCTGACCGACGACAGTGTGCTGATCGTGGACGGGGTCTTCGCCTTCCGCCCCGCGATCGACGCGTACTGGGACTTCCGCATCTGGCTCGACGTCGACGCCGAGGTCTCCGTACGCCGCGGCGCCGCGCGGGACGGGGACTGGGCCGGCTCCGCGGCAGAGGCCATCCACCGCGACCGCTACCTCGCCGCCATGCGTGTCCACCTGCAGGAGGCCGAGCCGCTGACGCGGGCGGACGCGATCATCGACAACACCGACTTCGCCCGCCCACGGCTCCGCTGACCGCGGCCCTTCGCGTGCGGCGCCGTCGGGGCGTCGCACGTCGGCCCGGGGGTGGGCCCGGCGGGCCCGGCGGACATCACACCTGTGGGAACCCGGGGGGTACTTCGAGGGTCCGCGCGACCGTCCCCCAGATAGCCGTCTGGGCCGCGTCCAGGTCGACCTTCGGGTCCGACAGCATCAGTCGGATCCCGTAGCCGTCGCAGAGCGCGAGCAGGAGGGTGCTGGTGGCGTCGATGTCGCAGGAGGCGAACTCCCCGGAGTCGACGCCCCGCTTCAGCGCGCCGCCGACCCATTCGTGGAGCTGGTCGTACAGGTCGACGGCCAGCCGCTGGGCCGTGTCGTCGCGCAGCGCACGCACCCACAGCTCCTGCCAGAGCCGCCAGTCCTGACGCAGCTCGGGGTCGGTGGGGAGCAGAGTGCGCAGGATCCTGGCCAGGATCACCGCGGCGGGCACCGAGCCGGCGTCCTTCTCCAGCTCCGTCCCGGTCTGGGCGAATGAGTGCGTCATCGCCTCGGCGAAGAGCTTCTCGCGGGTGTCGAAGTGGTAGTGCAGCAGTGCCGTGGACACCCCGGCGTGCTCGGCCACCATCCGCATGCGGATCTTCTCGAAGCCGACCTCGGCGATCACTGCGCACGCGGCGGAGAGGATCCGCTCACGGGTCTCGCGAGTGCGTTCGGCCTTGGTCACGTGTGTGCTCCCGGTTCGGATCGCTGTCGGTGGTGTCGGTGGTGTCGATGTGGCTCTCGGTACGGGCCGTCGGTGCGGGCCGTCGGTGCGGGACGGCCCGTACCGCCGTCGTCCATCTTGGCGCATCCACGCCGTACGCGGGTCCCGGCACCGGCGGTCCGGGATGCCGGGACACGGCTGCGGCCGGTCGTCGGCGGGAACAGGCCACCGGTCATCGGTAGGAGTGGAAGCCGCGTCCCGACTTCCGTCCCAGCAGCCCCGCGTCCACCATCCTCGCCAGCAGCGGCGGCGGCGCGTAGAGCGGCTCCCGGAACTCCTCGTACATCGACTCGGCGATGGCCTGAGTGGTGTCCAGGCCGATCAGGTCCGTGAGCGCGAGCGGCCCGAGCGGATGCGCGCAGCCGAGCACCATCCCCCGGTCGACGTCCTCGACCGAGGCCGTGCCGGACTCGACCATCCGCACGGCCGCCAGCAGATACGGCACCAGCAGCGCGTTCACCACGAAACCGGCCCGGTCGCGGGCGCGGACGACCTCCTTGCCGAGGACCCCGGAAGCGAACGCCTCCGCCCGCCGCACGGTGCTCTCACCGGTCAGCAGCGACGGCACCAGCTCGACCAGCGGCAGCACCGGCACGGGGTTGAAGAAGTGCAGCCCCACCACCTGCTCGGGGCGCGCGGTCGCCGTCGCGAGCCGGATGACCGGGATGGACGAGGTGTTCGTCGCCAGGATCGCGTCGGTCCCGCCCACGGTCCGGTCGAGATGGGCGAACACCCTTACCTTGGCCTCCTCCCGCTCGGCCACCGCCTCCACCACGAGGTCCCGGTCCGCCAGTCCCTCCATGTCCGCCGTGACCACGATCCGCGCCAGGGCGGCGTCACGATCCGGGCCCGCGAGCCTGCCCGCGGCCACGGCCCGGTCCAGCGACGCAGTGATCCGCCCGCGGCCCTCCTTCACCGCCGCCGCGCCCGTCTCGACCACGACGACGTCCCGGCCCGCCCGCGCACACACCTCGGCGATCCCGGAGCCCATCAGACCGCAGCCCACGACCCCGATCAGCGAGCACTCCCGCTCTCCGCCAGCCATCAGTTCCTCCGGTTCAGCATCCTCAACCACCCGGCAGCAGGCACCACGGCACCGAGGGGACCGTGTCCCGGCGATCCCGCCGGGACACGGTCCCCCGGGCCTCAGCCCGCGGACGGCATCCGCAGAACGCCCGTGCCCCGCTTGACCAGTTCACCGGCGACGATCAGCCGCTGGATCTCGGAGGTGCCCTCCCAGATGCGGTCCACGCGCAGTTCGCGGTAGAGGCGTTCGACGGGGTAGGAGCGGTCGTAGCCGCGCCCGCCGAAGATCTGTACGCAGCGGTCGACGACCCGCCCGGCCGCCTCGCTGGCCGACAGCTTGGCGATCGCCGCCTTGGCGTGCAGGGTCTTGCGGTCGGAAAGGCCGGCGTCCACCTCCCAGGCGACCTGGTGGGTGTAGGCGCGGTTGACGGCGATGTCGACGGCGCAGTCGGCGAGCATGCCCTGGACGAGCTGGAAGTCGGCGATGGGGGAGCCGAACTGGCGGCGTTCGACGGCCCAGTCGCGGGCCAGTTCGAGGGCGCGCTCGGCGGCCCCGGTCGTGCGGGCCGCGATCATCAGCCGCTCCTCGGTGAACCAGGACCTGGTGATGTCGTATCCGTTTCCGACCCCGCCGAGCACCGCGTCCTCGCCCACGCGGACATCGGTGAAGGTGAACTCGGGGTGCTCGTAGACGAAGGTGTGCATGAAGCGCGGCACCCGTGTCATCTCGATCCCCGGCGTCTCCTTGTCGACGAGGAACAGGGTCGGCGCGCCCTCCTCTCCGGCGGCCGCCAGCACGATCATGAAGTCGGCGTGGTCCCCGACGGTGACGAACCACTTCTCGCCGTTCAGCACCCAGCCGTCCGGGGTGCGGGTCGCCGTCGTGGCGATGCCCTGCGGGTCCGAGCCCGCGCCCCGCTCGGTCACCGCGTAGCAGTCCCGCCGCCGGCCCTTGATGACGGGGACGAGATAGCGCTCGCGCTGCTCCGGGGTGCAGAACCGCAGGGCGTTCGCCGGCCGCCACACGGTGTCCCACAGTGCGCCCGTGAGCCTGCCGAGCTCCTCCTGCACGATCGCCTGCTCCAGGATCGTCAGCCCGGCGCCGCCCCATTCGGCGGGCATGTTGACGGCCTGGAGCCCGCTCGCGAGCACGGCGTCGCGGATCTCGTGGTGGGCCTGCGGCTGCAGCCCGTTGTTCTCCTCGCAGTCGACTTCGTACTTCATGATGAACTCGGTGAGCCCGCGGGCCGAGTCCTTCAGCTCCTTCTGGCGGGCGGTGAGACGGAAGTCCATGGCAGTGGGTCCTTTGGGGTCGGCGTCGGCGCGCAAGGGTCGGGGGTCGGGGGTCGGGGCGGCGGTCGTGCCGCCGGTGGGCGAGCCGGATCAGGAATGAGGCAGGGCGAGGGCCCCGGTGCCCCGCTTGACCAGCTCGTTGGCGACGATCAGCCGCTGGATCTCGGAGGTGCCCTCCCAGATGCGGTCCACACGCAGTTCGCGGTACATGCGTTCGACGGGGTAGGAGCGGTCGTAGCCGCGCCCGCCGAAGATCTGTACGCAGCGGTCGACGACCCGCCCGGCCGCCTCACTGGCCGCCAGCTTCGCCGTCGAAGCCTTGGCGTGCAGCGCCTTGCGGTCGGTGCCCGGCTGATCGGCCTCCCAGGCGACCTGGTGGGTGTAGGCGCGGTTGACGGCGATGTCGACGGCGCAGTCGGCGAGCATGCCCTGGACGAGCTGGAAGTCGGCGATGGGGGAGCCGAACTGGCGGCGTTCGACGGCCCAGTCGCGGGCCAGTTCGAGGGCGCGCTCGGCGGCCCCGGTCGTGCGGGCCGCGATCATCAGCCGTTCGTCCGTGAACCACTCCTTCGTCAGCTCGTAGCCGTTGCCGACCCCGCCGAGCACGTCCTCGTCGGAGACGAAGACATCGGTGAACGTGAACTCGGGGTGACCGTTCACGGCGGAGTGCATGAAACGCGGCACCCGCGTCATCTCCACCCCCGCCGCCTGCTTGTCGACGAAGAACAGGGTCGGTGCGCGTTCCTCGCCGGCGTCGGCCTGGACGAGCAGGAAGTCGGCGATGTCGCCGCAGGTGACGAACCACTTCTCGCCGTTCAGTACCCAGCCGCCGTCCGTACGGGTCGCGGTGCTCGTCCCCGACGAGGGGTCCGAGCCCGCGCCCGGCTCGGTCACCGCGAAGGCGTCGAACCTCTCGCCCCGGATGACGGGCAGCAGGTACTTCTCCCGCTGTGCCTGCGTGCCGTACGCCAGGACGTTCGCGGGCCGCCACGGAATGTCCCACAGACAGTTGGTGACCTTGCCGAACTCCTCCTCCACGATCACCTGGTCCAGCAGGGACAGCCCGGCGCCGCCCCACTCGGCGGGCATGTTGATGGCGTAGACACCGGCCTCGATCGCCGCCCGGGTGAGTTCGCGGACCGTGTCGGCCGGCAGCGGACCGCCCGCCTCCTCGGACCGGTCCTCGTACTCCATGAGCAGGCGGGAGTAGGCGGCGGCCCGGGCCTTGAGGTCCGCCTGTTCGGGGGTGTAGCGAAAGTCCATGGGGTGTTCCTCCGGAGATGCGTCAGTGGGAGGGTGAGGGAACCGGCGCGTCGCGCCGGGGGAGCGGGGAACGGAATCGGAGGTGCCGGTACGGCCGGGCGTGGGGTGCCGGGCCCGATGGAGCCGGCGAGCGGGTGTGCCGGGCCACGGCGGCCCGATTGCGGGAAGGGCGTCAGGCCAGTACCGCCCGGGCGTCGAGGGCCAGGGCCCCGTCCGGCCGTACCAGCAGCGGATTGACCTCCAGTTCGGCGATCTCGGGATGCGCGGCCGCGACGGCGGTGATGCGTTCGACCGCCTCCGCCGCGGCGTCGACGTCCACCGCAGGCAGGCCGCGTACACCGGAGAGCAGGGCCGCGGTGCGCAGGCCCCGCAGCAGTCGCGCGGCGCGCTCCGCCGGCACCGGTGCGAGCGAGAAGGCGACGTCGTGCAACGTCTCCGTGAGAACGCCCCCGAGCCCGACCATGGCGACCGGACCGAAGCGCGGATCGCGGTTGACTCCCACGATCAGCTCGACGCCGTCCGAGAGGTCCGCCATGGCCTCGACCGAGTAGGAAGGGGCGCCGAGCCGGGCGTGCATCTCCCGGTAGGCGGCGAGCAGGGCGTCACGGCCGGCCAGGCCCAGTGCCACCCCGCCCGCGTCCGACTTGTGCAGCACGTGCAGCGCCTTGAGGACGTACGGCCCCGGGAACTCCTCGGCCGCCGCGAGCAGTTCCACCTCACCGGTGACCTCCCGGGCGGCGGGGAACCGCACCCCCGCCGCGGCCAGCAGCCCGCGGACCGCGTGGTACCCGCAGTCGCGCAGCGCCGGGGCGGGCGGCGGCAGCGAGGACACACCGGACCGTCCGTCCGGGTGGGCCGAGGTCATCGCGGCCAGGGCGCGTGAGGCGTCCTCCGTGGACGGGAACACCGGTATGCCCGCGTCGACCAGGGTCCGGCAGCTCGGCGACGCCGGGTACATCGACTGGACCACCAGCGGCTTCGGCCGCCTCCTCCAGTGGTCGACGATCTCACCGGCCGCACGGCCCTCGCCGTCCGCGAGCGTCGCGCCACCGCCGCCCAGCCCGCCGCCCGCGGCCGCGTAGCCGCCGAAGTAGCCGGTCATCAGAACGGCGTCGACCTCCTCGGCGGCGAGCAGGGCCCCGACCGTCGCGGAGTACGAGAGGGGGTCCTGTTCCCCCATGCCTGCCAGGTCCACCGGGTTGCCGACCGCGGACTGCTCCCACAGCACCGACCGCAGCCTCTGCCTCGTGGGCTCACCGAGTTCGGGCACGTCGAGCCCGGCGGCCTCGGCCGCGTCGGCCGCGATGACGCCGTGCCCGCCGCCGTCGGTGAACACCGCCGTACGGCGGCCGCCGGACCGGGCCCGGGCGTTCAGCGCCGCGAGGACCACCGTCATCTCCCGCGGGGTGGCGACGAGTTCCACTCCGGCGTCCCGGCACGCGGCCGCGACCACATCGGCCGACGTGGTCAGCGCCCCGGTGTGGGACTGGGCACTGCGGGCGGACGCGGTGCCACGGCCCGCGGTGAGGAGGACCACCGGCTTGCCGGCCGCGGCGGCCGCCCGCGCGAAGGCGCGACCGTCGCCGAAGTCCTCCGCGTACACGGCGACGGCCGACGTCGCGGTGTGCCGTGCGCAGTCCTCGACGAGGTCGACGAGGGTGACGTCGGCCTGGTTGCCGAGCGAGACGAACCGCGAGAAGCCCAGCCCGTGCGGGGCCATTCGCAACTGCAGTTCCAGGGCGAGGTTGCCGCTCTGGCTCAGCAGGGCGATCCCGCCGGGTGCGAACGTGTCCGAGGCGAGATACAGCTCGGTCGTGTTGTCGGCGACGCCGAGGCAGTTGGGGCCCACCAGCACGGCTCCCGCCTCCCTCACCCGCGCCGCGACGGCACGCTGGCGCGCGAGCCCGGCGGGGCCGGTCTCGGCGAAGCCGGCGGTGATACCGACGATCGCGCGGGCACCGCACGCCAGTGCGGAGTCGACGGCCTCCTCGAAACCTGCGCCCGGGACGGATACCACCACCAGCTCCACCGGCTCGCCGATCTCGGCGAGGGTCCTGGCGGCGGGGCGCCCGAGGACGGTGCCACCGCGGCGGTTCACCAGATGCACCGGCCTGCGGTGCGGGGCGCGGAGCGCCTGCGCGGCCACGGCATGGCCGTACTTGGCGGGATCGTCACTGGCGCCGACGACGGCGACGGACTTCGGGTCGAACAGCGCGCTCAGATCACGGGTCATGTCACTTCTCCAGGCGCAGCGCGGTGTTGGGGCAGCTGTCGGCGCAGGCGCGTGCCGCGTCCTCCGAACCGGGCGGCACGTCGGCGACAGGCACCGACGCGTAGCCCCATTCGTCGAGGTCGATCAGCCCGGGGGCGTGCTCCTGGCAGAGCCCGTAGCCCTGGCAGCGGGTGGAGTCCAGGATGAGTTTCACGCGGCGTTCCTTTCGGGGAGGGCGGGACGGGGAGGGCGCCCGGCCGGCCGGGACCGGGTCAGCGGACGGGGGCGGGGTCGGGGCGGAGGCCGGCGACCTCCGGAACGGGCACGACCAGCCGATGACCACCGGTGGCGGGGCAGCCGGCACACACCGGGCACGCCGTGCCCAGGTGGTCGCGCACGGCGTCGGGGAACGCGCGCAGCAGGCTCCCCGCCGTGCCCGCGGCCGCGTCGAGAAGACCGCACGCGCCGCGTCCCGGCAGACCCCGGGCCCAGCGTTCGAGCCGCACCGCGGCGTCCGGCCCGGCCCCACCGGTGGCCAGCTGACCGAGCGTGTCGCGGATCGCGGCGGTGCCCGACACGCACACACCGCACTGCCGCGCGCTCTCGGCGGCGAGATGGTCCACGGCGTCGTGGGCGACGGCGACGGGGCATCCGCCCGGTGCGAGAAAGCGGATCGCCCCGCAGCCGAGGGACGTGCCGGCGGCGGCCAGGTCATCGGGGTCCAGCCGCAGCGCCAGCGCGCCGGAGCCGACGAGGCCGCCGAACAGCCCGCCCATCAGCACGCCGTAGGCGTCGCCGGAGCCCTGGCCCGCGGCGAGGTCGTGCAGGCGCACCCCGTAGGGTGCCTCGACGAGCAGGGGGGCGTCGCGCCGGGACGACAGGGTGAGCAGGGTGGTGCGGGCGATCGTGCCGCTGAGTTCCGGGTGCGCGGCGATCAGTGCCATCCGGGCGAGCGTCTCGACGTTGGCGACCAGCGTCGGCCGTCCGGCGACCCCGCGCTCGTAGGGGCGGGGCGGTTTGGCGGTCGGCAGCGCGGGGCCGCCGTTGATGCGCCGCACCACCGAGGTCTCCTCGCCCGCGACGTAGCCGTGCGCGGTCTCGACGACCTCCACCGGGACCTCCGGCGGGTGTTCCTCGAGGGCCCGGCGGACCTCCGCGGCTGCGCAGGGGTCGGACAGATACACATAGCCCTGCGCGGCGCCGGTGACCTCCGCGGCGCGGGAGATCCCGTCCAGCACGAGATGCGGCCTGGCCCGCAGCAGCCAGCGGTCCTTCACGGACCCGGGCTCGCCCTCCTCGCCGTTGGCCACCACGACCGGTACGCCGCCCCCGTCGCGCACGGAGCGGAGCTTCACTGCGGCCGGGAAACCGGCGCCGCCGCGGCCGCGGAGGCCCGCGCGGCCGACGGCCTCCAGGAGCCGGGCGGCCGAGGCGGCCTTCCCGTATCCGCCCGAGCGGATGTACGCCTCGGCGCTCTCGGCCCCGCCGGGCTCCGTGCCGAGCACGGAGACGGCGGGATCGCCCAGGAGCGAGCGCACGGCGGTCGCGACGGTCATGGCCGGTCTCCGTCCGGAGTGGGGGTGTTCGGTGTGTGGGTGTCCCCCGAGGGGGCCTGGAACGGGGCGCGGCCCTGACGGGCCGGGGCCGTCCGCGGGGGAGGACCGACGCGCGGTCCGGCCCCGTTCGCCGCCGCGGGGGAGCCGGCGGTGGGACGTTCCCCCGGTGACGCGGGCTCCGGTACGGCGTCGCCCGCGGGGTGGGCGGAGCCGCGCGCTCCCGGCGCGGCGGCCCGCAGGGTGCGGACCGCGGTCTCCAGCAGGGAGCGGTCCCGTGCCGTGCGGTCGTAGCCGGAGCCCGGCAGGCCGATGAGCATGCGGTGGTGTTCCAGGACGACCTCGCCCGCGACGAGCGCGGCCCCGGGGTCGCCGGCCGTGGTCCCGTCGGCCACGGAGGTCACGAGTTCGGTGACCTCCGCGAGATAGCGCAGCCAGCTGCGCTCGGAACCGTGCAGGATCAGCCGCTCCACCCGGCGGCGCTCGGCGGCGGCCGGTTCCCGGGCCTCGTCGCCGGCGTCCGGTGCGCGGGTGCGCAGCGCGGCCACGGCGGGGGGCAGTTCCCGCTCGGGTTCGGGCGTGAGCCCGAGCCAGACGAGACTCCGACGACCGCTCATGCGTGCCTCCGGGAGGGGAGAGGGGGACTTCGGGGAGCTGGAGCAGCAGAGGAGGAGCTTCGGGGTGGAGCGTGGTGCCGGGGTCTCGCGGCGTACCCCGGGGCGTGGGGCCGGAAGAGGGCCGGTACCGGTGGTCCGCCCGGGACGGCGGATGCCCGACGTCTCGGGCGCGTGGTCCGGTGTGCGGGACCGGGGCCGGGGCCCTTACGCGGACTCCCGGCGTCCGGCTGGGGCCGGGACCGGGACCCCGGAGCCCGGATCGCCGGGAGCCGCGATGCCGACTACGCTAACTAATCAGTTAGTCAGTCCACAAGTCTTGACACCGCCGAAACACGTCAGCAATCTGACTGACCAATTAGTCAGCTCGGTTCCGGTCCTTGGCCGGCCCGGCCGACCCCCCTGGGCCGCCTCAAACACCGATCGCCGCCTCCGGCGGCATGGATGGAGTCAGCCGATGCAGCCCGAAGCGCCCGCAGAGACACCGAGCAAGGCCCGCACCGCCGGTAACCGCACGGACGGGAGCCGCGCCGCTCCCGAAGCCCCGCCGTCGCCCGCCCCGGAGGACGGGGCCGGCTTCCCGGCGTCCGCCGCCGGGAACGGGGCCGGGACCCCGGCCGCCCCGGACGTTCCCGGTGCGGCGCTCGCTGCCCGCTACTACACCGACCCGGCCGTCGCGGAGGCCGAGACCGCACACATCTTCGCCAGGTCCTGGCAACTCGTCTGCCACGAGTCCGACCTCCCGGGGCCGGGAGCCCGCCTCGCCGCCGCTGTCGCCGGTCAGGAGGTGATCGTCGTACGCACCGAGGACGGCAGCCTCGCCGGCCACCTCAACGTCTGCCGCCATCGCGGCACCCGGCTGGTCACCCGGCCCGAACCGGCCGGCAAGGCGATCCGCTGCCCGTACCACGGCTGGACGTACAAGTTGGACGGACGGCTCGTCGGGGCGCCCGAGGCCCGGCAGATCCCCTGCCTGGACAAGCCCCGCCTCGGACTGTTCCCCGTCCGGGTCGAGTCCTTCCTCGGCTTCGTGTTCGCCAACCTCGACCCGGACGCAACCCCGCTCGCCGAGCAGTGCGCGGGTCTGGCGGAGGCCGTCGGCCACTATGCCGGGGCCGATCTCGTGCCCGTCGGCCGAAGCCGCATCCACGACCTCGGTTCCGCCGAGGTGCAGCACGCCAACTGGAAGGTCGCCGTCGACAACTACCTCGAGGGCTACCACGTACCCGTCGCCCACCCCGGTCTGATGCGCCTGCTCGACTACCAGCGCTACAGCTGCGAGATCGACGAGGCGTACGCCCTCTTCGCCTCGCCGCTGCGCGACAAGCCGTCGTCGAACTGGGCCGAGCGCCTCTACCAGCGGCTCGCCGCCCCCATGCCGGGACTGACCGAGGCGGACCGACGTGTCTGGCGGTACGCCGTGATCTACCCCAACACGCTCATCGACTTCTACCCCGACCATGTGCTTGCCTGGACCGCGATCCCGACGGCGGTGGACCGCGTGGCCGTGCCAGGAGCGTTCTACACCCGCCGCGGCACCGGGCTGCGCACCCGGATCGCCCGGCGGCTGAACATCCACATCGGCTGGATCACCAACGACGAGGACGCCGAACTGGTGTCCCGTGTGCAGAAAGGACTGACGACCCCGGGCTTCGAGCCGGGTCCGCTGTCCCGGCGCGAGGAGGCGGTCGGCTGGTTCGCCGGGCGCGTCCGTGCCGGCCTCGACGGCGCGGAGCGCTGAGCCGCCAGAGCCCCACGGCCGCCGAGCGGTGCCCCTGCCGGTCCACGGCACGGGCGAGTGACCCACACAGACCACGGCGACGCGGACCGACGAGCCTCATCCGCCCGCCACGTACCCTGTCGAGCCACACCCGGCGGTGCACCCCAACACCGCGCAGGCTCCCCGGTCCGTGCACGGAACCAGAGCCACCGTGCACCCGCGACCGCACCCGCAGCAGTGCCCGTCACCGTACGGCCCCCATGGAGAGGACCCCGATGTCCCCCGAGGTACCCTCATCCCCGCCCCAGCTCACCGTCCCGACCGCCCTGTCCCGCCGTTCCCTCCTGCGCGCCGGCACTGCCGCGGCAGCCGGTCTCGGCCTCGGCCTGACCTCGGCGGGATGCGGATTCCTCTCGTCGGGTCCCACGGCCGACAGCGACGCCCGAGAGCCGATCGACGTCAAGGTCGACGGCGACCTGGTCTACTTCAACTGGGCCGACTTCGTCGATCCCGCCGTCTTCGCCGGGTTCGAGAAGGAGTACGGCGTCAAGGTCGTCCAGTCGAACTTCGACTCGATGGAAGGCATGGTCGCCAAGCTCAACGCCGGCAACCGCTACGACATCATCTTCCCCACGGCCAAATGGGCCCAGCGGCTGGCCGCCGGCAACCGGCTGCACCGGATCGACCACGGCAAGCTCAGGAACGCCGAGTCGATCCTCGCGCAGTACGCCTACTTCGCGGACCCCTGGTACGACTCCGGTTCCCGGCACACCCTGCCGTTCACCATGTACAAGACAGGGATCGGCTGGCGGAAGGACAAGATCGGCGACGGTCTCGACGGCTCCTGGGACGACCTGTGGAACGCCCGCGCCAAGGGCCGGGTGTTCGTGCTCGACGACCGGGACGAGGTCCTCGGCCTCGCCGCACTGAAGCTCGGCCTCGACGTCTCCACCACGGACGAGGACGACCTCGGGCGCATCACCGAGACCCTCCGTTCCCTCCGCCCCCATCTGCGCGGCTTCTCCAGCGACAGCTACAACAACCTCCTCAACGGCAACGCGGCCATGACCCAGGCCTGGAGCGGGGACATGGCCGCCATGCTGGTCCAGGCCAAGGACCCCTCGGTCTTCGGCTTCGAGGTGGCCAAGGAAGGCGCCCCGGTCAACTCGGACTGCTACGCCATCCCCTCCAACGCCCGCCACCCCGGTACCGCGATGCTCTTCATCGACTACATGCTCCGACCGGAGAACGTGAAGAGGAACATCGAGTACATCGGCTACCCGATGCCGGTCGGCGGCACCGAGGACACCTACGCCGCACTCGTGGAGCCCTTCCCCGAGTGCCTGGTCTCCGCGGAGGACCTCAAGGACGACCTCTACTTCCGCAACGGAACCACGAAGGGCGAGCAGGCACGGGACAGTGCCTGGACCCGCGTGAAGGCGGGATGACATGGCACCGCACATCCCTGATCCGGGAACCCGGACCTCCGGGAAGCCGGGCCCCTCCGCGAGGAGCAACCGGCTGTGGACCTGGCTGATGATCCCCGGCACCCTCTGGATGGCCACCTTCCTCGTCGCCTCGCTCCTGCTGGTCGCCACCCTCGCGCTCGGCACCACGGATCCGCTCGGCAATCCGCGGTTCGGCCTCAACTTCGAGAACTTCGCGGCGCTGGCAGATCCCGCCTACCGCTCCGTGCTGCTCCGCTCCCTCGGCTACGCCCTGCTGACCTGTCTGATCTGCCTGGTCGTGGCCTACCCGGTGGCCTATGTCATCGCCCTGCACGGCGGGCGGTTCAAGAACCTCCTGATCGCCGCCATCGTCGTGCCGTTCTTCGCGAACTACCTGGTCCGGATGTACGGCTGGTCCGTCGTCCTGTCCGACGACGGGCCCCTGCTGGAGGCGCTGCGCGGGATCGGGATCGCGGGCGGCGACACCAAGATCCTCCAGACCGGCGCGGGCGTCGTCGCCGGACTCGTCTACGGCTTCATCGTGTTCATGATCATCCCCCTCTACGCGGCGCTCGAGCGGATGGACACCTCGCTGATCGAAGCCGGACGCGATCTCTACGGCGGACCGCTGCGGACCTTCTTCCACGTCACCCTGCCGGCCACCCGGCAGGGCGCGGCCGCCGGCTGCGTCCTCGTCTTCCTGCCCGCCATGGGCGACTTCGTCAGTGCCCAGCTGATGGGAGGTCCCGACCAGATCATGATCGGCAACCTGATCCAGGACAAGTTCTTCCAGGGCCAGAACTGGCCGCTGGGCTCAGCGCTCACCATGCTGATGATGGCCGTGCTGTTCATCGGGATGCTGGGCTATCTCCGACGGGCCCGCAAGGACGAGACGGAGCACTCGGAGGCAGCCCGATGACACTCCGCCCGGCTCTCAAGCCCAAGCCCCGCCCCGCGGCCGAGACGGTGCGTACGCACGGCCTCCGCAAGCGCGGAGCCCGCCCGGGAACCGGTGGGCGCTCCCGCCCGGCCCCGCGCCGGGGCCGCCGCGGCACCGACCGCAAGCCACGCCTCGCCATCGCCGTGACCGCCGCCTTCTTCGCGCTGCTCTATCTGCCGATCGGCGTCGTCGTCCTCTTCTCCTTCAACTCCCAGAAGTCCCTCACGGTCTTCAAGGACTTCAGCCTGCGGTGGTACGGAGCCTTCCTCCGCGACGACCATCTGCTCGAGTCGCTCGACATGAGCCTGCGGGTCTCGCTGGTGGCCATGGCCGGTTCGCTGGTGCTGGGGGTGACGCTGGCCCTCGGACTGGTGCGCTGCCGAAGCCGGCTCGGTTCCCTCGCCGGGCTGATCATGCTCATCCCCCTGATCACTCCGGAGATCGTCACCGGGGTCGCGGCCATGCTGCTCTTCAAGGGCATGGGCATCACCCTGTCCACCACGACGGTGATGCTCGCCGAGATCACGTTCTCCATCTCCTACGTGACGGTCGTCCTGCGCTCCCGGATCGCCGCACTCAACCCGGAGACCGAGGAAGCGGCGATGGACCTGGGTGCCACCCGCTGGCAGGCCCTGCGCCTGGTCACCCTGCCCGCGCTGCTGCCCAGCATCCTGGCGTCGGGGGTCCTGATCTTCGCCCTGGTCTTCGACGACTTCGTCCTCGCCTACTTCACCACCGGCGTCGACCCGCAGCCGCTGTCCGTGCGGATCTACTCGGCGATCCGCTTCGGGGTCCAGCCCACCATCAACGCGGTGGGCACCCTGATGCTCGTCGGCTCGATCGCCCTCATCGTCCTCGCCCTCTTCATCCCGCGCCTGTTCGGTCGTCGCGGCGGCCTCGATCTGCTTTCCGGGAAGTGACACCGTGACGCCCACCGCATCCTCGAACCCCACCACCACCGCGCCGACCGGGGACCCCGCACCCGCCGTCCGGCTCGACGGGATCAGCAAGAGCTACGGCGACTCCTACGCCGTGCACGAACTCTCCCTGGACATCGCCCCCGGTGAGTTCTTCTCGCTCCTCGGCCCCTCCGGCTGCGGCAAGACCACGACGCTCCGGATGGTCGGCGGCTTCACCGACCCCACCGACGGGACCGTCCTGCTCGGAGGAGAGGACGTCACCGCCCTCCCGCCGAACAAGCGCGACGTCAACACCGTCTTCCAGAGCTACGCCCTGTTCGACCATCTCTCGGTCGCCGACAACGTGGCCTTCGGCCTCAAGCGCAAGGGTGTCGGCCGCGCCGAGACCCGCGAGCGGGTCGGCACCATGCTGGAGCGGGTCCAGCTCGGCGGTCTCGGCGACCGCAAACCCCGCACGCTCTCCGGCGGCCAGCGCCAGCGCGTCGCACTCGCCCGCGCCCTGGTCAACCGCCCGCAGGTGCTGCTCCTCGACGAGCCGCTCGCAGCCCTCGACCTCAAGCTCCGCCGCCGGATGCAGGTCGAGCTCAAGCAGATCCAGCGCGAGGTCGGCATCACCTTCGTCTTCGTCACCCACGACCAGGACGAGGCGCTGACCATGTCCGACCGGGTCGCGGTGATGAACGAGGGACACGTCGAGCAGTGCGGAACCCCCGAGGACGTCTACGAGCGCCCGGCCGGCAGCTTCGTCGCGTCCTTCATGGGCACCTCCAACCTGGTCCCGGGCACCTATCGCGCCGGCGAGATAGTCGTCGACGGCGGGCCCGCGCTGCCCGTCGGCACCCGGGCCGGCATCGCCGACGGCAGCCGCGTCAGCCTCTCCATCCGCCCCGAGAAGATCTGGCTGTCCGACTTCGAACCGGGCATGGCCCTGGCCACCGGCGTCATCCGCGAGACCGTCTACTCGGGCGCCACCACCACGTATTTGATCGAACTCGTTCCCGGCATCACGCTGTCCGTACTGGAGCAGAACACCGCCCGCTCCCGTATGGAGGACCGCTGGACCGGCGGGGAACGCGTCGAGTTCGGCTGGAAGCCCGAGCACTGCCTCGTCCTGGACTGACCCCAGCCGCCCCTGACGCGCCCTCCGGCAGCGGCCGGCGCCCCATCCAGCGAAGGAACCAACGCCCATGAACCACGACGTCATCGTGCTCGGCGCCGGACTCGCCGGCCTCGTCGCCGCACGGGACCTGGCGGCCGGCGGCGCCGACGTGCTCGTCCTGGAGGCCCGGGACCGCGTCGGCGGACGCGTCGAGCAGACCACGCTCCCCGACGGCCGGCTCGTCCAGCTGGGCGGAGAGGTCGTCGGCCGCGCCCACACCGCCTACCGCGAACTCGCCGCGGAGCTCGGACTGACCCTGGTCCCCAGCTATGTCGCCGAACCCGGCCGCATGGCCAGGGCCACCCCGGAGGGCGTCTCCGCGGGAGACCCGCCCCACTGGTTCGGGGCCGGCGACGACGCCTGCCACCGGCGCGTCACCGCCGCCTTCACCGCCCTCGCCGCGGGCGTCGACCCGGACGACCCGTGGTCCCACCCCGAGGCCGGCGCCCTCGACGCGCTGTCGGTCGCCGACTGGCTCCGCTCCGAAGGCGCGGGTCCGGCCGTCGTCCGCCTGTGGGAGATCGGGCAACTGGCTCTCGCGAGCGGCTCGTACGAGCGGACCTCGCTGCTGTCGGCCCTGCGCAAGCACGCCGCCGTCCCCGGCGCCGACGCATGCGAGCACTACGACTACGAGGACTGGGAGGGGCTGCGGATCGCGGAGGGTTCCGCCACCGTCGCCCTCCGCATGGCGCGGGACCTCGGCCCCCGCGTCCGTACCGGCGCACCCGTGGACCAGCTCGCCGTACGGCCCGGCGGCTGCTCCGTACGGCTCGCCGGTGGCGAGACGCTCACCGCCGGCGCCGTCGTCAGCGCCCTCCCCGTGGGCCCGCTGCGCGCGGTCGCCGTCAGCGGCGTGTCCGACGCACGGCTCTCCTCGCTGCACCGGCAGCGCCAGGCCGTCGCCGCCAAGTTCACCGCCGCCTACGACAAACCCTTCTGGCGCGACAGCGACCGCAACGGGCTCTCCGAGTGCGAAGGCGTACTCGGCTCCACCTGGCCGCAGAACGAGGGCGTCCTCTCCGCCCTCGTCCCCCCGGAACGGTACGGAGTGCTCCTCGGCATGCCCGGCGCCCTGCGCACCCGGGAACTGCTCGCCGACATCGCCCGCCTCTACGGCGAGGAGGCCCACGCCCCACTGAGCACCCACACGCGGATGTGGGGCACCGACCCGTGGACCCAGGGATACGTCACCCAGTGGGTCCCCGGTGACGTGATGGCCGTCGGGCCCCGGCACGGCACCCACGAACCACCCTTCTACGTCTGCGGATCCGACCAGTGGGTCGCCGGCTACATGGAAGGCGCGGTGCGCACCGGCCGCGCGGCCGCGAAGGAGGCACTGCGCCGTGGCTGACGCACCCATGACCGTCCTCAACCACATCGGGGGAGCGGACGTTCCCGCCGCGTGCGGTGCCACGACGCAGTTGGTCGACCCCACCAGCGGTCTGGCCCGGGGCACCGCGCCGCTGTCCGGCGCGGCCGACACAGACTCCGCCTGCGCGGCGGCTGCGGCCGCGTACGACCACTGGTCCCTGACCACCCCGGCCGAGCGGCAGCGCGCCCTGCTGCGCATCGCCGACGCCATGGAGGACCACGCGGACGCACTCGTGGCGGCCGAGACCGCGGACACCGGAAAGCCCGCAGCCCTCTTTCGCGCCGACGAACTGCCCGCCGCCGTCGACACCGTGCGCTACTTCGCGGGCGCCGCCCGGAATCTGCCGGGAGCCGCCGCCGGCGAGTACACCGAGGGGCGGACCTCCCTGCTCCGGCGCGAACCGGTCGGCGTCTGCGCCCAGATCACACCATGGAACTACCCACTGATGATGGCCGTGTGGAAGATCGCCCCCGCGATCGCCGCCGGGAACACCACCGTCCTCAAGCCCGCCGACACCACCCCCTCGTCGACTGCCCTGCTCGCCCGGCTCGCCGCCGAGCATCTGCCGCCCGGCGTCGTCAACGTCGTCTGTGGCGACCGCGACACCGGTCGCGCGCTCGTCCAGCAGCCCGCCGTCCGACTGGTCGCCGTCACCGGCAGCGTCCGCGCGGGGCGGGAGATCGCCGCCGCCGCGGCGGCCGACCTCAAACGCGTCCATCTGGAACTCGGCGGCAACGCCCCCGTCATCGTCCACGACGACGCCGACATCGCGACCACGGCCGCCGAGCTCGCCGCCGTCGCCTACTACAACGCGGGCCAGGACTGCACGGCCCCCACCCGCGTTCTGGTGCACACCGACGTCCACGACGCCTTCCTCGCCGCGTTCGCGGCCCGGGCGGAGCAGCAGCGCCCGGCGGCCGACTTCGGCCCCCTCAACAACGCGGCCCAACTCGCCGCGGTCGAAGGGCTGCTGGAGCGCCTGCCGGCCCATGCGGAGATCGTCGCCGGCGGCTCGCGCGCCCTGCGACCCGGCCACTACCACGAGGCGACCGTCGTCGCCGGCGTCCATCAGGACGACGAGATCGTCCAGGAGGAGGTGTTCGGCCCGGTCGTCACGGTGCAGCGCTTCACCGACGAGGCCGAGGCGTTCCGGCTCGCCAACGGTGTACGGCTGGGGCTCGCCGCCGGTGTCTGGACCACGGACCACGACCGGGCCATGCGCGCGACCCGAGCGCTCCACACCGGGATCGTCTGGGTCAACACCCACGGCACCACCGTCTCGGAGATGCCGCACGGCGGCGTCAAGCACTCGGGCTACGGAAGCGATCTGTCCCTGGCCGGTCTGCTCGACTACACGCAGGTCAAGCACGTGATGCTGTGACCATGTGACGGCGCGTGGGCCGGTTGGCCCCGTACGCGGCGCGCCTCGGCCGGACGGCGGGGACGGCCGGGAGGATCGCTTCCGGGGCGGCACGCGACACGGCCGCCCGGAGCCGTCACCCGCACCACGAAGAGGTCCCCGCCATGACCGTGACCGACACCGCGGCCCTCGCCGGCCGGCAGTGACGCGCCCCGAGCACGGCGGTCCCGCCCGCCGCGACGCGCACGACGACGGCCGCTACGGCGAGGAGGTCTTCCCTCCGGGGCAGGCGGGTGAGGACGACCGCATCGACCTGGGCGCCCTCGCGTACGACGAGACGACCCTGGCCCGTCTGACCGCCCTCGGCGCGGGGCCGGACTGGCACTGCCTCGACATCGGAGCCGGTACGGGAAGCGTGGCGCGCGGTCTGCTGCACCGGGCGGGAGTGCGGTCGGTACTCGCCGTGGACCGGGACGTCCGGTTTCTCGCGGCCCGGCCGACACCGGGCCTCACCTCGCTGGAGGCCGACGTCACCGACCCCGCGTTCGACCCCGGCCGGTTCGACCTCGTCCATGCGCGGTTCGTCCTGATGCACCTGCCGGAACACGAGGAGCTCATCACCAGGCTGAGCCGCCTGCTCACCCCAGGCGGCGTCCTCGTCCTCGGCGACGCGATCGACCTCACCACGGCGACGGCGCCCACCGACCCCTACACCCGGGTCATGCGGGCGATGTGGAAGGGGCTGCGGGACACCATCGGCACCGATGTCTCATGGGTGACCGGCTACCCCGAACTGCTGCGCGGTGCGGGTCTCGTGTCCGTGGGTGCCGAGATCCATGTGCCGCCGCTGCTGCCCGGCAGCCCCATCAGCCGCTTCTGGGCGGAGACCTGGGACCGGGCGCGCGACGCGATCCTGGCCACGGGACAGGTGGACGCCGACGCGATCGACGCGGCCAAGGCCCATCTGGACTCTTCCGACTGCGCCGCGCTCTCGGCCGGGATGATCACGGCCTGGGGGTGGAACCCCGAAGGGCCGTCCCCGGCCGGCAGGCGGCCGGGGACGGCAGGGGTTCACCGCGAGCGGTGGACGTCTACCAGTAGATGACGGCGTATCCCGCGCCGCCCTCCTCGCCGTCCTCACCGGGACGGGCGAAGAACTCGTCGTCCTCGCCGCTGCCGCCGTCACCGCCGCTGCCACCGACTGCAGCATGGGCGGGCAGCGCGACGATGCCGTCGGCGACGGTCCCACCCCCGTTGCCGGAAGAGCCGTCCGAACCGGGCCGGTTCACACCGCCGGTGGTGCAGGAACTGTCACCGCCGTCCCCGCCGGCACCGGGCGCACCCGGGTCGGTGTCGTCGGACGTGCCTCCCTCACCGCCCTCACCGCCCTCGGCGGAGAGGATCACGGAGCCGCTCGGGGAGTGGAAGGAGGTGGTGCCGCCGGACGACCCCTCCCGGCCGTCCCGGCCGGGGCCACCGCCCGATCCGTTGTCGCCGGCGGTTCCGATGTCCACCAGGTAGTCCTTGCCCGGCTTGACCGGGACCAGGCACCAGGTGAATCCGCCACCGCCGCCACCGCCGCCGTCACCGCCGTCGGCTTGCGGCGTGCTGCCCCCGCCCCCTCCGCCGGCTCCGCCGCCGCCACCGCCCCAGGCCTGGACGAACACCGAGGTGACGCCCGCCGGAGGGGTGAAGGTGTCGTCTTCGCTGAACTGCTCGATCCCGTGCAGGACTTCGGGGCGCTTCGGCCTGTTCTTGCCGTGGTCCCAGCCGAAGTCCTTGCCGTGGTTCTTCTGGGCCTCACCACGGTCCCCGCCGTGCTCCTCGCGCTTGCCGCTGTGGGCCTCGTCGCGTTTCGCGTCTTCCTCTTCGGCGTCGTCGTCGCGTTTCGCGCTCTGTTCCCTGCCTTGCTTTTCCTGGCGGTTGTGGTCGCGGTCGGCTTCTTCGTCTTCCTCTTCGGCGTCGTCGTCGCGTTTCGCGCTCTGTTCCCTGCCTTGTTCTTCCTGGCGGTTGTCGTCGCGGCCGGCTTCTTCTTCGTCGTCGCGTTCCTCGCCGCGGTTCTCGCCCTGTTCCCTGCCCTGGCCCTCCTCGCGGTCACCGCCCTGCTCCTGACCGCGGTCCCCGTCCTGGTCCTCGGTCCGGTCCTCCTCGCGGTCGGCGGAAGAGGAGGGACGGCCGTCGGCCGACTGGGGCCGGTGGTCGCCGCGGGGTTCCGGGTCGGCTGCGTGAGTGGCGGGGGCCGTCACCAGGAGCTGGCCGGTCACAGCGACCACGCCGGCGATTGAGGCAAGCAGGACCCGAGCGCGTCGCGCCCGGGGCAGTCCCATCCGTATACGAGAGTTCATGTCTTGGCTTCCTTCCCCGCGGTCACGAGGGACTGCGCGGGAGAGCAGGGGAACAGAGCACGGACCGACGGCCCGTACGTCGCCATCCCAGCCTTCGGTACCGGGGCTCGCGCGCCGCTCGCACACCGCAGTGATCCGGTCAGGTGATCGTTCTACCTGACTGGAGTCAGGCCCGGTCGGCGGAGGCAGCCTCGGCTTCCGCAACGGGCGGGATGTGCGCCCACGTCGGGCCCGGAGAGCCCGCGCCTGCGAGGGAGCGGACCGGTGGCGCCGTCCGGCCTCGTGCGCCACTCCCGCGGCCCGCGGTCGGATGCCGTCCCCGCCCCGGCACGGGACAGTGGTCCGGGTGGGCACCCTCAGGGAACTGACGCCGCAGCAGCGCGCCGCCATGATCGCCACCGTCACCGCGAGCGTGCTGCTGTTCTCCAGTCTGACGAGCGTCATCGTCGCCCTGCCCCGGATCCAGCGGGACTTCGCACTGGACGGTTCCACCCTGCACTGGGTCGTCGTCGCCGCCCTGCTCCCGCTCTGCGCCGTCGCTCTCGTCAGCGGGCGGCTCGGCGATGTGCTGGGGCGGCGTCGGGTGTTCCTGCTGGGCATGGTCTGCTTCGGGATCGGCTCGGCGCTGTGCGCGGCCGCGCCCGACGGGCTCGTGCTGGTGGCGGCCCGCGGTGTGCAGGGGCTCGGTGTCGCCCTGGCCGTGCCGCTCGCGCTCGCCAATCTGACCGCCGCGCTGCCGGAGCGGAGGCACGGTTGGGCCATCGGGGTGCAGACGGCCTTCACCAGCTTCTTCGGTGTGGCCGTACCCCTGGGCATCGCGCTCCTCGTGGAGTTCGGCAGTTGGCGCTGGGCGTTCGCCGCCTGCGTTCCGCTGAGCGCGATGGTCGTCGTCACCGCCCGCAGGCACCTCGTGGAGAGCCGGGCGCCCGCCGGGACGTCCATGGACGTCCCTGGCGCGTTGCTCATCGCCGCCGGTCTCACCCTCGTAGTGCTCGCCTGCGAGCGCTCCTCCGACCTGGGCTTCGCCGCGCCGGGCACCCTGCTGCCGCTCGTCACGGGCGCCGCGCTGCTCGCCCTCTTCGTCCCGGTGGAGCTGCGGGCCGCCGAACCGCTGCTGGACCTGCGTCCGCTGCGTGCCCCGGCGGTCTCCGTCCCGATGACCGCCCTGGCCCTGGTGCAGTGCACCTCGCTCGCCGTCGCCGTCTACGTGACGCTCTATCTGCAGCATGTGCTGGATCTCGGCGCACTGCGCACGGGACTGCTCCTCGCGGCGTCCAGTGTCGGCACGGTCGTACTGTCGCCGCTCGTCGGACGGCTCACCGACCGGGGGTACGGTCGTCGGCTCATCCTCACGGGACTGGCGGTGCTCGGCTGCTGCCTGCTGTGGCTGACCTACGGGGTGGCGAACCGCCACGGCACCCTGCTCGTCCCGGCCCTGCTGGTGTTCGGTCTCGCGCCGCCCCTGGTCTACCCGGCGGCGACCGCCCTGATCATGGCATCCGTGCCCGGTTCTGCGCGAGGGGTGGCCGCGAGCCTGTCCGTGCAGAGCCGCCAGATCGGCGCGGCCGTCGGACTGGCCCTGCTGAACGCGTTGTTCACCACGGCCGAGTGGGACGAGCGCAACGATCTGCTGGCCTCGGCCGCCGGTGACGGCGACGACTTCACCCCGCGGGAACAGCGCGCCCTGGACACGGTCCTCTCGCGTGAGGAGGAGCGGCAGGAACTGCTCGCCCGGCTTCCCGGGGCCGCGCACGAGCGGGTCGGGGCGGCGGCCGACAGCGCGTTCGTGACCGCGCTCGAGGTCAGCCTGCTGACGCTGGCAGGCCTGATCCTGGTCAGCGCAGCCCTGCTCGCCCTGGTGGGCGGCCTCGGCCGAAGCGCCGCGCCTCCGGACGGGCCTGCGCCGGCTCGCTCCGCCAGGCGAGCGGGCCCCTCCAGCCGTACCGCAGGGCCAGCAGCCGGAGAACGAAGGTGGCGAGCATGGCGGCGGCGCTGCTGACCGGTCCGAGCAGGCCGAACTGCAGCAGAACGGCCACCGTGCCCGCGCCGAGCACGGAGGGCAGCGCGTACATCTCGCGGTCGCGGCGCAGCAGTGAGGGGACCTCCATGGCGAGCAGGTCCCTCAGCACGCCGCCGCCCACGGCCGTCGCGACCCCGATGGCGGCGGCGTGGAACGGCTCGATGCCCCACACGGCGGCCTTGACCGTGCCGGAGACGCTGAACAGCCCGAGCCCTGCCGCGTCCACAACCTGGACAGCTCCGCCGATGCGGTTGATCGCGGGATGCAGGAAGAACACCAGCGTCCCGGCGATGATCGGGGTGACGAAATAGCCCATGTCCCGGAAGGCCGCGGGCGGGACGTCGCCGATGACGAGGTCCCGGAAGATGCCGCCGCCGAGAGCGGTGATCTCGGCGAGCGCCATGATGCCGAAGACGTCGAACTTCATGCGCACGGCCACCAGCGCACCGGTGACGGCGAAGATGAAGATGCCCGAGAGGTCCGCCACCAGGTGCACCGAGTGATCGAAGATCTCGTAGGTCTGCGCCACTCCCGATCTGTTCCTGGCGCGGCGGACCGTGAGGCTCCGCCATCGGGGCGACCGTGGGGGCCGTCCGTGCGGTCTTCCGCGACGCGGACCGCGCCGACGGCCGCGCGTCCAGGCGTACCGGCCGGGGCGTGCGCGCACCTGCACTTCGGCACGGAGGGCGGCGCCGAGAAGGCGCCGGCCGCACCGGGAGCCCGTCCCGGTCCGGGATCCGTGCAGGAACCGGTCCGGGATCCGTGCAGGAACCGGTCCGTGGTGCCGCAGCGAGCGGCGGTCCGGGCAGCGCCGGCGCGGCACCTCCGGGAGCAGGCCGTGACCGGACGAGCCCGGCAGGCGGCCGAACGGCGGCTTTGGCCCGGTGCCGGTGGCGCCGGGCCGCAGGTCCCGTCCGTCCGTCAGGCTCCGCTCGCGCGGAGCATGCCCTCACGGTCCACGATCTTCACCCGCTCCCGGCCCTGGGGCTCACCCAGCGCGCGCTCGGCCTCGTCCAGCCGGTACCAGCCGTCCCACGTGGTGTACCGGACGTCACGGTCCTCGAGGAAGGCGACGACCGCTTCGGGGTCCGGCGCCGAGGGCGTGTGCAGGCGGTCGTTGGCGTGGTCGTCGAGGAGGCTCGCGACCGTCTCGTTGGCGTCGCCCTTGGTGTGGCCGATGAGACCGACGGGCCCGCGCTTGATCCATCCGGTGACGTACGTCGACTGCAGGTGCTTCCCCGCCTCGACGACGCGGCCCGCCTCGTGCGGCACCGTGCCGCTGCGGAGGTCGAAGGGCAGCTTGGCCACCTCCTCGGAGAGGTAGCCGACCGCGCGGTACACCGCCTGGACGTCCCAGTCGTGGAACTCGCCCGTGCCGGTGACGTTCCCGCTGCCGTCGAGCGCCGTCCGCTCGGTGCGCAGACCCGTCACCCTGCCGTCCTCGCCCACGACCTCGACCGGGGACTCGAAGAAGTGGAGGAACAGCTTGTGCGGCCGGTCGCCGACGTCCCGGATCGCCCAGTTCTCGAGCGTCTTCGCGACCATGTCCGCCTGCTTGTTGGCGCGGCGCGTGGCGATGGAGCCGTCGTCGTAGTCGATGTCCTCGGGGTTGACGATGACCTCGATGCTGGGGGAGTGGTCGAGTTCGCGCAGCTCCATGGGGCTGAACTTCGCCTGCGCGGGGCCGCGGCGCCCGAACACGTGCACCTCGCGGGCCCTGTTCACGGCCAGCCCGTCGTACACGTTCGGCGGGATCTCCGTGGGCAGCAGTTCGTCGGCGGTCTTGGCGAGGATGCGGGCCACGTCGAGCGCGACGTTGCCGACGCCGAGCACCGCCACCTTCTCCGCCTCCAGCGGCCAGGTGCGGGCCACGTCCGGGTGGCCGTCGTACCAGGACACGAAGTCGGCCGCGCCGTAGGAGCCCTCGAGGCCGATGCCGGGTATGTCGAGCGCCCGGTCGGCGTTGGCGCCCGTGGAGAAGACGACCGCGTCGTAGAAGGCGCGGAGGTCGTCGAGGCCGATGTCACCCGGGTAGTCGACGTTGCCGAACACCCGGATCTGCGGCTTGTCGAGCACTTGGTGGAGGGCGGTGATGATGCCCTTGATCCGCGGGTGGTCGGGTGCCACGCCGTACCTGATCAGCCCGAACGGGGCCGGCAGCCGCTCGAAGAGGTCGATGGACACACCGGGGTCGGCGGCGGCCTCGGACTTCAGCAGGGCGTCGGCGGCGTAGATCCCCGCGGGTCCGGCTCCGACGACAGCTACCCGCAGGGGGCGAGGCATGACGGTTTCCCTTCGAACGGCAACGACGGTCTCGCCGGTCACTCTCTCACCCGGATGACCTGGTCAGGTAAGGGGGCCCTAATTTATGACCTCATAAGCGGGCCTTATGGGGCCTCAAAGCGCAGGCTGATGAGTGCGTGTCGTTCCAGGCCGGGCCCGGCTGCCCCGCGGTCCGGGTGCCGGTGCTCAGGCGACCAGGGGACGGTCCCACGGTGCGATCGGCGCCGGCAGCACCGTGGAGCCGGTGAGATAGCGGTCCGCCGCGGCTGCGGCCGCCCGTCCCTCCGCGATGGCCCAGACCACCAGTGACTGCCCGCGTCCCGCGTCGCCGGCCACGAAGACCCCCTCCGTACACGGCTTCCCGCCCTCCTGCCCCGCCCGACCCGACGAGGCGTCCGCACCGGTCGGGGAGTCCCGTCCACCGGCGGTGTCACGGCCCGGCGGAGATGCCGGCAGGGCGCCGAAGTCACCGCCCCGGGCGAAGTTGCCCCGACCGTCCACGGTCAGTCCCAGCTGCGCCATCAGGCCCGAGCCCTGTTCGGGCCCGGAGAAGCCCAAAGCGATCAGCACCAGCTCCGCCGGCAGTACCCGTTCGGTCCCCGGCAGCGGGCTCCTCGCCGCCGGCTCCACCTCCGTCAGGCACAGCCTGCGCACATGCCCCGCCGTATCGCCTTCGAAGTGAAGTGTCGCCGAGGAGAACAGCCGGGGGTCGATCCCCTCGCGGCCGCGCGCCTCCGCATGGGCATGGGATATCCGGTACACCTTCGGGTGGGTCACGGGCCACGGCTGCGCCTGCGGCCTGACCTCCCCGGGCTCCGGGTTGATGTCCAACTGAACCGCGGAGAGCGCGCCCTGGCGCAGGACGGTGCCGAGGCAGTCGGAGCCGGTGTCCCCGCCCCCGACGATCACGGCGTGCTTGCCCTCGGCGGTCACCGGGGGCGCGGCGTAGTCGCCCTCCTGGACGCGGTTCGCGTACGTCAGGTAGTCCATGGCCTGGTGGATGCCGAACAGCTCCCTGCCCGGCACGGGCAGCTCGCGCCGTTCCGTGGCGCCCACCGCGACGATCAGCGCGTCATAACGCCGTCTGAGCTCGGCGGCATCCAGCTCACCGCCGACGTCCACACCCGTCCGGAACTTGGTCCCCTCCTCACGCATCTGCTCGATGCGGCGGTCCAGGTGGCTCTTCTCCATCTTGAACTCGGGAATGCCGTAGCGGAGCAGCCCGCCCAGCCGGTCGTCGCGCTCGTAGACGACGACGGTGTGGCCCGTGCGGGTCAGCTGCTGCGCCGCCGCCAGTCCCGCCGGTCCGGACCCGACGACGGCGACGGTCCTGCCGCTCAGCCGCTGGGGCGGCTGCGGCGGCGCGTACCCGCGCTCCCACGCCTCGTCGGCGATGGTCTGCTCGACGTTCTTGATCGTCACCGGATCGGTGTTGATCGCCAGGACGCATGCGTCCTCGCACGGCGCCGGACACAGCCTCCCGGTGAACTCGGGGAAGTTGTTCGTCGCGTGCAGCCGTTCCGCCGCGGCCTGCCAGTCGCCGCGCGAGGCGTACGCGTTCCACTCCGGGATGAGATTGCCCAGCGGGCAGCCGCTGTGGCAGAACGGGATGCCGCAGTCCATGCAGCGCAGGGCCTGCTCGGACACGAGTGGGAGCAGCGCCTGCCCCGCGTAGACCTCCCGCCAGTCGTCCAGGCGCTCCTCCACGGGGCGCGGCGGGACGGGCCGCCGGGGAATCCTGAGGAAGCCGCGTGGGTCGGTCATGCGCCGCCTCCGTCGTCCACTCACCGCACTGCGACGTTCCGACCAGCCTACGCCTGGTTCATCCCCTCTTGTCACGGTTCGAGGAGCGCCCGGTGCCGTGCGACCGAGCCCCACCGTGTCCGCGCGTACCGCAGCTCCACGCCGCACCGTCCGAGCACCGGCGGCGCCGCCGTGGCCCTGGACATGACCCGCCGGTAGCGCCGCGAGGCGGAAACCGCCCCCGGGGTTCCCGTCACACGGCGTGCCGTCCTTCACAGTGCCGCCAGGCAACGCCGGGGCCGCGCCCAGCGTATTGCTCGGTGAGACCGCGTGCCGCGGGGGCGTGCGCGCGGGGCCGACCGAGGAGCAGCCGCAGATGAGCGAAGAAGCCCAACCGTCCCGCTCGCGCCTCCGGCGGAGCGTGCCGAGCCGCCGCCGGATCGACTACCCGCGCCGCGGCAGACAGGGTTTCCGGCGGTGGCTCCCCTCCTGGAAGCTGCTCCTGGGCGCCTTCTCGACCGTGTTCGTCGGGTTGCTGGCGCTCTTCGCCGCCGTCTACGCCTACGTCGACATTCCGAGCGAGAACGCGGCGGCGCGCCAGGAGGCCAACGTCTACTACTGGTCCGACGGCACCCAGATGGTGAGCGTCGGCGCGGTGAACCGGCAGAACCTGCCGCTGTCGCGGATCCCCGTCTCCGTCCGCAACGCCGCCATCGCGGCCGAGAACGCCCGCTTCTACGAGGACTCCGGCGTCTCGGTCCCCGGTCTCGCCCGGGCCGTCGCCAACATGGCCCGGGGCCAGGAGACCCAGGGCGGCTCCACCATCACCCAGCAGTACGTCAAGAACACCTACCTCTCGCAGGAGCAGACGCTGTCCCGCAAGGTGCAGGAGTTCTGCATCGCCCTGAAGCTCGACAGCCGCAAGACCAAGGACGACATCCTCCAGGGGTACCTGAACACCAGCTGGTTCGGCCGTGGCGCCTATGGGATCCAGGCCGCCTCCAACGCGTACTACGGCATCGGCGCCGAAAAACTGAATCCCAGTCAGGGAGCCTTCTTGGCAGCCCTGTTGAAAGGCGGCAACGACTACGACCCGGCGCTCGGCGCGAGCCGGCACAGGCGTGCGGTGGAGCGCTGGTCCTGGATCCTGGACCGCCAGGTCGAACTGGGCATGATGAGCGCGGAGGAGCGGGCCCGGTACAAGGTGTTCCCGGCGCCCCGCCCCCAGTCCAAGTCCACCAATCTGAGCGGGCAGACCGGCTATCTCGTCGACCTCGCCAAGCGCTACGTCAAGAAGCGGACGAACCTCACCGACGCCGACCTGGACCGCGGAGGCTACCGGATCCACACCACGTTCGACCGGGCGGCCGTCCAGCAGCTGGAACGCTCCGTCCAAGGCGTACTCGAGCGGGACATCGACCCGAAGACCCGGGCGGAGGACCGCCACGTGCAGGTCGGCGCCGCCTCGGTGCGGCCCGACGACGGCGCGATCGTCGCCGTCTACGGCGGACCCGACGCCACCGCGCACTTCACCAACAACGCCGACACCTCCGGGGTGCCCGCCGGCTCGGTCTTCAAGCCGTTCGTACTCGCCGCAGCGCTCCAGCACGGTGCCGTGGCCGACGACGGCTCCGTGCAGGCCGTCTCCACCGAGAGCGCCTTCGACGAGTCCGGCCGGCTGACCACGGGTCTCTCGCCGGTACGGCAGGACCGCACGTTCGTGTCCCCGCTGGACGGTTCACGCGGCCTGCTGACCCTGCGCAAGGCGATGGCCGCCGGCGTCAACGCCCCCTTCGAGCGCCTCGGTTCGGCCACCGGACTGGCACGGGTCGAGGACATGGCGGTGGGAGCCGGCATGCTCCGGGACAGCATGGCGCCCCGCACCAGGGAGTTCCCGCTCGGCACCTCCTCGCCCAGCGCCATCCGGGTCGCGGGCGCGTATGCGACCTTCGCCGGCGACGGCGTGCGGCACGAGCCGTACTCCGTCACCAAGGTGCTCCGCGGGGACGAGCCCGTCGCCGGCCTCGACCGGCCCGCGTCGCGCCGCGTCATGAACCCCGAGGTGGCCCTCGACATCACCTCCGTACTGGAGGACACCGCGTTCGGCACCCCTGCGGCATCCGCCTCCGGCACCCTCGGCCGCTTCGCCGGAGCGGCCACGGGACGGAGCGACATCCAGCGTGCGGCATGGTTCGCCGGGTACACCGGGAACCTGTCCACGGCCGTGACGATGTTCCGTTCCCAGCCGGGGAAGCCGCTGCTCCCCATGGCCGGCACCGGCGGTGGGGGAACGGAGCGCGGCAGCGTCTTCCCGGCCAGGATCTGGGCGGACTACATGGCCTCCGACGCCCTGCGGAAGATGGCGCCGACACGGCCCGTCGCGGCCCCGGCCCCCACCACCCCGTCGGCGGAGTAGGGGCTGCCGTCCGTCCGTGGCCTCAGGCGCAGCGGGTGCCGTCCGCGGGTGGCAGGCCCTCGATCAGATATCGGTCGACGGCCCTGTCGACGCAGTCGCTGCCGACGTTGTACGCGCTGTGCCCGTCGCCCTCGCGGGTCAGCAGCACACCGGACTCCAGCTGCCCGGCCAGGGACTCCGCCCAGTCGTACGGCGTCGCCGGGTCCCTGGTGGTGCCCACGACCAGGATCGCCGACGTGCCCGGCGCGGAGACCGTGCGCGGCGTGCCCACGGGGTCGACCGGCCAGTCCGCGCAGCCGAGCGCGGCCCAGGCGAGCCATTCGCCGAACACGGGGGACGCCTGCCGGAAGGAGGGCAGCGCGGCCTGCAACTGCTCGGCCGACGTGACGGCCGGCGGCAGGTCGAGGCACGAGATCGCCAGGAAGGAGTGGCCGTACGAGTCGTCGCCGGAACCCTCTGCCAGCCCCGAGAACTCCGTGCCGTTGCCCGCGAGTGCCGCGGCGACGGCGGACTCCAGGACGGGCCAGGAATCCCTGCTGTACAGCGACTGCGCCATGATCACCACAGCGCCGTCCCGGTCGAGGAGTTCGGTGCCGCTCACCGGGAGCGGGGCACGGTCCAGCCGTGCCAGCAGATCGGTCAGGCGCCTCGCCGCCCTGTCCGGATCGGTGCCGAGAGGGCACTCCGGCCGGCTCGCGCAGTCGGCGAGGAAGGCGTCCAGGGCCCGCTGGAAACCGGCGGCCTGGCCGCGGAGGGACTCCAGCGCGTCCAGCCGGGGGTCCACCGCTGCGTCCAGGGCCAGCCTTCCGACCCGGTCGGGGAAGAGATCGGCGTACAGCGTGCCCAGATACGTGCCGTAGGAGACACCGAGGAAGTTCAGCCCGGGGTCGCCCAGGACGGCACGGAGCACGTCCATGTCGCGGGCCGTCTCCAGGGTGGACACATGGCCCAGGCGCGGCCCCGTTCCGGAACGGCAGGCGGCCCCGGTCTCCCGGGTGGACAGGACGAGTCCCTCGACCTCGGCCGGGGTGTCGGGAGTGATGTCGACCGGGCCGGCGTCGGCGGCCGCTCGGACGGGCGCACAGCGCACCGGGGCGCTCTCGCCGACACCGCGCGGATCGAACCCCACGAGGTCGTACCTGGCGGCGAGTTCGGGGGTGACCGGCAGCCCGGCAGCGGACTTCACGGCATCGACGCCCGACACACCGGGCCCTCCGGGGTTGTACAGAAGCGAGCCGAGCCGGCGGCCGGGATCGGCCGCGCGCACGCGGGCGAGCGACAGCCGGATGGTGCCGGCGGCCGGGTCGGCGTAGTCCAGCGGTACCTCCAGCAGGCCGCACTGGACGTCCGGCCCGCAGCTCTCCCAGTCGATCCGTTGCGCGTAGAACGGACGGAGCCCTTCCGGGGCCGAGGCGGGGATGCTCGCCGCGGTGCCCTGGGAGCGGGTCGCCGAGGTCCCGTCATCGGCCGCCGCCGGGGCCGGGAGCCCCGCTCCGGCGGTCAGCGCCAGCGGCACGGCCGCCAGCAGCGCCGTCGCCCGGCGGCGTACGCCTGCGGGCCGGTCGCCGCCGGAGCGGGTGATCGGCGAGCCGGCGGCGATCACGGTTCGGTGCAGGGTCGCTCTCAGCCCGGCCGCCCGGCGTCGGGCGGCCCGGCGCACACGGGCCGGGCCCCCGCGCACGGGGCCGGCGTTCAGGGACCGCCCGGGGCGGTCGTGGCCGGGCACTCGGGTGTCCATGCTCGCTCCCATCTGCGGACGGCCGCGGCTGCGGCCCACCCCCGAGTGAAGCGGCGGGGAGCGCGCGGGAACACGTCCGAGAAGGCGTGGCTTGACAGTCCTGGCACCCTCTGGAACGTGGCGTACGCGCAGGTCGGAGGCGGGGTGCCGCGATCCGGCGGGTCCACCGGCGTGAGATCGTGTGATGACGTGGTTTTGGCGGCGTCCGGGTGATGTGCGGGACGAGCAGGAACCGCTGCGCCGCCGGAGAGCGCCCTCAGTGGTGTCAGTGACGCAACCACTGGAGGCTTCCATGACTGCTGAGCCCCTTCTTTCGCTGTCGTCGGCGCTGTCGGCGACGGGCGCCGATCCGTACCGGGTCCCCGGTGCGCGTGACATCGACGGGCTCTACCCCGCGATGGCGGGTGACGGAGGCGGACTGCTGCCGCCCGCCCCGCAGGAGCGGCTGCCCATTCCGCTCGCGGCGCACGACCGGCGGCGACTGGACCTGCACTCGGCCCTGACCGCCAACGGCGTCGCGCCGCTGCCGGGCGACCTGGACGCGATCAACATCCTCAGCGCGCTCGACGACCGGACGGTGGAGACCATCCTGCACTGGATCACCGTGCCCGGCCCCAGGCCGGCCCGCGCCAGTTGACCACCCGGCACGACCGGCCGTTCCCGAGTTGCGCGAAGGGCCGGGAGCCGGGCACCGCGGGAGTACGAGCGTCCCGGCCCGGTGCGCCGGCTGTCCGAGCCCCGCGGCGGTCCCGGCGGTCCCGGCGGGCGCGGCGCGCACCGGGACCGCCGGCGGCAGGACCGGACGGACGCCGGCGCCGCGGGCCGCTCCGGCGGGGTCCCGGCCCCGGCCGTACCGGGCGGCGATCGGGCGGTCCCCGTCACCGAGCCGCGGAGGATCCGGCGGACCAAGTGCCCTGCCGGGGCGATTCCGGGCTCACGGCCCTGCCGGTCGCCGCGGACGACGAGAGGGCCGAGCGGGTCGTCCGCGCCCTCATCGACGCCCTCGGCTTCGACACGGACGACGCCGGTGGTGCGGCGCCTCCCGCGAACCGTGGGGGTGGCCCAACGCGCGGCCTCGGCACCTCCGTGCAGGCGGACGGTGCCGCCGCACGTCGTGGCGGGCGGCCCTGGGCGGGCACCACTCGTAGGGTGCCGGGATGGTCGACGGCACGGGCGGAACAGGCGGGGCGGGCCAAGGCGGAGCACGCGGGGAAGGGCGACCGGGATATCCGGCGGCTGCCGCCGTGTTCGCGATCGGCATGGCCGGGACGACCCTGCCCACGCCGCTGTACGGGCTCTACCAGGAACAGATCGGCTTCTCCGAGCTGATGGTGACGGTCGTCTTCGCCGTGTACGCGGTCGCCGTCATCACCGCCCTCCTGGTGGCCGGCAACTACTCCGACGTCGTGGGCCGCCGGCCCGTACTGCTGGCCGCCATGGGCTTCTCGGCGGCCAGCGCCTGCTGTTTCCTGCTCGAGACCGGTCTGCCGTTGCTGTTCGCGGGACGGCTGCTGTCGGGCTTCGCGGCCGGGCTGCTCAGCGGTGCCGCGACGGCCGCCGTCATCGAACTCGCCGCGCCGGCGAGGAGGGCGCGCGCCGCCTTCGCGGCCACCGCCGCGAACATGGGCGGCCTGGGCTGCGGGCCACTGCTGTCCGGGCTGCTCGCGGAGTACGCGCCGTGGCCGCTGAAGCTGGTCTTCTGGGTGCACCTCGGGCTGATCGCGGTGGCCTGCCTGCTGACCTGGCTGCTGCCGGAGACGGTCGAGGACCCGCGGCGATGGCCCCCGCTGAGCCCGCAGGGGGTCTCCGTGCCGGCCGGGGTGAAGGGCGTCTTCGTGCCCGCGTCCGTCGCGGCGTTCGCCGGGTTCGCCCTGCTCGGCCTCTTCACGGCCGTGGCGCCCAGCTTCGTCGCGCGGACCCTGGACGTGCACAACCTGGCTGTGACGGGCGCCGTCGTGTTCTCCGTGTTCCTGGCCTCGACCCTGGGCCAGTCGATGACACCGAAGGTCGGTGCCGCCCGGGCGCTCCCCGTCGGCTGCGGCGTACTCGTCGTCGGGCTGCTGTTCGTGGCCTCGTCGCTGATCGTCCAGTCCCTGCCGCTGCTCGTCCTCGGCGCCCTCTTCGGCGGCACCGGCCAGGGCCTCGCCTTCCGCGCCGCCCTCACGCTGGTCAGCGGCGCGGCGCCGGCACGCCACCGGGGCGGGACCATCTCGGCGTTCTTCGTCGTCGCCTACGCCGGAATCTCCTTGCCCGTGGTCGGCGTCGGCGCCCTGGCCATGGAGCTGGGTCTGCGCACCGCGGGGCTCGTCTTCGCCGGCTGTGTGACGGTGGTCGCCTCCTGCGCGGGCGCGTACGCGGCACTGCACCCGCCGAGTCGGGACTGAGGGTCCCGCCTCGGGCAGGCCCCGCCCGGTCGGTGTGGGGCTGAGCACCTCATTTCGCGCAGGCGCCCCGCCGGGCCGGCGGCCTTCGTTCCCGGCGTCGTGCGCATCCCGGTTCGCGTGCCGCCCCTGCGGCGTCGCTGCACGGCCGGCCGCCGTGACCCGCGGAGTCCGTCTCCGCGGGCCACCCATTGCACCGGTCGGCCCACCGGCCGTCCGCATGCCGGGGGTGCGTGGCCGCCCGCCGGTGAGACAAGCCGTCCGACTGAGGCTCAAAACAGGCGGAATGGCCGCCAACCACTTGTTCCGCGGGGCCAGTTGGGCGACGGAACGCCTTCCCTTGCGGCATCGCGGTCTGAGATCTTGCGTCCATTCCGTTCATCACACGCCCGGTGTGCGCCTCGGTGTGGCCGGGCTCTCGGAGGATGCATTGCCTACCCCCCTCATATCCAGCCGACTGAGACGCCCGCTCGTGGCGGCCGCCGCCATCGGCGCGGCCCTGGCGACCGCCGTCCCCGCGAGCGCGGCGCAGGCCACGCCCGGAGCGGTGAGCGGTACCACCGCGTCCGCGGCGGCACCCACCGCGCCGCAGGCCGCCTGGGCCGCCGGGACCCGGGCGTACCTGGTGATCACCGCGCCCGGTGACACGTCCGCCGTGCGCGGCGCCGTCACCGCCAACGGCGGCACCGTCTTCGCGTCCCACGACGCGATCGGTGTGATCGTGGCGCACTCCACGTCCACGGCGTTCGCCGGCACCATGCGCGGCGTCGCCGGGGTGCAGCAGGTCGGTGCGACCCGCACCTCGGACGTCCCCGCGGACGCCTACGACCCCGCGCTGCCCGCTGCCCCCTCGCAGTCGACGACCACCCTCACCGAGTCCAACCGCTGGGACATGACCCAGATCAAGGCGGACAAGGCCTGGGCGGTCAGCACCGGTTCCTCCTCGGTCAAGGTGGGTGTCCTCGACACCGGCGTCGACGACCTGCACCAGGACATCGCGCCCAACTTCAACGCGGCGGATTCGGTCTCCTGCGCCTACGGCAGGCCCGACACCCGTGCCGGTGCCTGGCGCGACATCGGCGACCACGGCACACATGTCGCGGGCACCATCGCCGCGGCCCGGAACGGCAAGGGCGTCATCGGTGTCGCCCCCGGGGTGCGGATCTCCTCCGTCCGCATCGCCGAACCCACGACCAGCATGTTCTTCGCCGAGAACACCATCTGCGGTTTCATGTGGGCCGGTGACCACGGCTTCAAGGTTACCAACAACAGCTACTACACCGATCCGTGGATGTTCAACTGCCCGGACAACGCGGACCAGGCCGCGATCATCGAGGGCGTGAAGCGCGCCCAGCAGTACGCGGAGGGCAAGGGCTCGCTCCAGGTCGCCGCCGCCGGCAACTCCAACTACGACCTGGCGAACAAGCGTACCGACAGCTCCAGCCCCAACGACTCGACGCCGGTGACCCGCACCATCACCAACGCGTGCATCGACATCCCGACCGAGCTCCCGGGCGTCGTCACGGTCGCGGCGATGGGCAACGGCAACGCCAAGGCGTCGTACTCCAACTTCGGCCGCAACGTCATCGACGTCGCCGCACCCGGCGGTGACGGTGCGTCAGGGGTGTACTCCACGCTCCCGGGCGGCAAGTACGGCAACATGAACGGCACGTCGATGGCCTCCCCGCACGTGGCGGGAGTCGCCGCACTGCTCGCGAGCACCGACCCGGGCGCGACTCCGGCGGATCTGCGCGCCCGCCTCGCCGCCCAGGCCAACGACACCGCCTGCCCGTCCGACAGTCGCTGCACGGGCACGACAGCCAACAACGCCTTCTTCGGGGAGGGCCAGGTCGACGCGCTGAAGGCGGTCGGCGGCACGCCGCCCCCGGCCCGCTACTTCGAGAACACCACCGACGTGGCCGTCAACGACAACGCCACAGCCGAGTCGCCCATCGCCGTGACCGGTGTCGCGGGCAACGCCCCGGCCGCACTCAAGGTCGGTGTGGACATCAAGCACACCTACCGCGGTGACCTGGTGCTGTCCCTCGTCGCCCCGGACGGCACGGTGTACCTGCTGGAGGACTTCCCGGACGGCGACGGTGCCGACAACGTCGTGAAGACGTACACGGTGGACGCCTCGTCGGAGGTCGCCGCCGGCATCTGGAAGCTGCGCGTACGGGACAACGCAGCCCAGGACACCGGTCGTATCGACGCCTGGAACCTCACCTTCTAGCAGGTTCGGGCCGAACACGACACGGCCCCGGGGAGAGTGTCCGCGCCCTCCCCGGGGCCCGTCCGTGTCCGGGCCCCGGAAGGGGTGGTTCCGCGAACGCCGCCGGCCGCGCGTACGGGAAGGCGTGGCGAACGGCCGGACGGTCCGTGGATGCATAGGTTCTGCACCACCGCCGTCCGAAAGGTGCAAAGTGGTCAGTACGTCCGAGGCCCCCGAAGCGACCCGTACGTTCTTCGGACATCCCAGGGGCCTGTCCACGCTCTTCCTCACCGAGATGTGGGAGCGCTTCAGCTACTACGGCATGCGTGCCCTGCTCGCCCTCTATCTCGCCGCGCCGAAGAGCGAGGGTGGCCTCGGCCTCCCGGACAGCACGGCCATCGCCGTCTTCAGTGTCTATCTCTCGATGGTCTATCTGCTGACACTGCCGGGCGGCTGGGTGTCCGACCGGTTCCTCGGGCCGAGGAGAACGGTGACGGTCGCCTGTGTGATCATCATGATCGGGCACTTCCTCCTCGCCGTCCCCACCGAAGGGTTCTTCTTCGCCGGGCTGTTCTTCGTGGCGATCGGGTCGGGCCTGGTCAAGGCGAACATCTCGACCATGGTCGGCCATCTCTACGAGGGCCCGCTGGAATGGCGCCGCGACAGCGCCTTCACCATCTTCTACATGGGCATCAACCTGGGTGCCTTCTTCGCCCCGCTGGTCATCGGCACCATCGGCCAGAAGGTGGGATACCACCTCGGGTTCGCCGTGGCCGGCGTCGGTATGGCGGTGGGGCTGCTCCAGTACCTCCTCGGGCGGCGCGGGCTGAGCCCCCACAGCGACGTCGTGCCCTCGCCGATGGACGCTGCACACCGCCGGGCCATGGTGAGGAAGGGACTTCTGTGGCTCCTGGTGCCCGTCGCCGTCTACACGGTCGTCGGACTCTCCGGCCACTACACGCTGAACTGGATCATCGTTCCGCTCACCGTCCTCGGGCTGGTGCTCCCAGCCTGGACGCTGATGCGCATCAGGAGGGACCCGGAGCTCACCCCGGCGGAACAGCAGCGGATGACCGCCTACGTCTGGCTGTTCGTCGCGGCGGCGGTGTTCTGGATGATCTACGACCAGGGCGGCTCGACACTCAACATCTTCGCCGAGAGGAACACCGACACCGACGTCGCGGGCGTCGACTTCCCGTCCAGCTGGTTCCAGTCGCTGAACCCGCTCTTCGTCATGGCACTCGGGCCCGTCTTCGCCTGGCTCTGGCTGTGGCTCGCCGCACGGGACCGGGAACCGTCCACGCCGGTCAAGTTCGGCCTCGGCCTCATCCTGGTCGGGCTGTCCTTCGCAGTCTTCCTGCCGGCGCTCACGGCCGCCTCGGGCGGCTCACCGGTCTCCCCGATGTGGCTCGCCGTCATCTATCTCGTGCAGACAGTGGGCGAACTGTGCCTCTCCCCGGTCGGTCTCTCGGTGACCACCAAGCTGGCACCGGAGAAGTACGGCAGCCAGATGATGGGCGTGTGGTTCCTGGCGGTGACGGCGGGGGACTGCGTCACCTCGCTGGCCTCGCTGGCCGGTGCGAACCTGAACGGGCGGCCGTTCGTCGTCGCCGAGGTGGCGGTCGCGGTGGCCGTGGGCGCGCTCATCCTGGCCTTCCGCAGGCAGATCGGCCGACGGTTCGTCGGACACCACTGACCGACCTCGCCGATGCCGATGCCGATTTCGCAAGCGACGGCGGTCGGAGCGGGAACACGGACCGGGGGCCCGGCCGCGTCGAGCGGCCGGGCCCCCGGGTGTGCGGTGCCGCGTCAGCGGCGGTGTCCGAACCGTCCCCAGGACTTGGTGTCGACGACGCGCCCGCGGTCGTTCCGGAGGGTGGCGGTGTCGCGGTTGTCCCAGACGTAGTTGCGGCGGTCCTGGTAGACGTCGGTGCGGGTGTCGCGGCCGATGCCGGTGTGGACCCGGACGCTGGAGCGTCCGCCCAGGCGCAGGTTGTCGAAGCGGTAGTGGTTGCCGTCCCGGTCGCTGAGGGTGTAGCCGCGGAGGTTGACCGCGTGCCGGCCGTTGTTCCTCACCTCGACCCATTCGGCGTTGAGGCTGCGGTTGGAGCGGTCGTCCCTGCCGGGGCTGTCGTACTGGACCTGCCCGATGACGACCGTCGACCGGAAGGAGTGGTGCCGGTCGTGGCCGGCCGCCGACGCCGGCAGCGCGGCTGCCGCGACCAGGGCGCCGGAGGCGAGTGCGGTGGCGACGACGCGGCGGGTGATGCGAGAAGCAGACATGGAATGCCCCTTCGAGGACGTGCCCGACAAGGCCCTGCTCAGGGCCTCTGCGTGGCGGTTCAGGTTCCCGGCTTGCTGCCGAGGGCCCTCACTCTGGCCTGGTCGCGGGCCCTACGAGACGCAAACCGGACGCTATGACGAAATGCGGACATCTCCGTAACTCTTGCTTGTATGGATCAGTCTTCTCGCCCGTGGGCGGGCCGGAGGTCGTTTCATCTTGCATCGATCGGTTGACTGATCAACAACAAGCGGTTTCCTGCGCCCCGGGCGCCCCCTGTGTGCGCGTGTGTGTGCCGTCGAGAGGGTGGGATGATTTGTGTAACAACGCCCGTGCCTTCGGGTTCGAATGATTGGTCCCGAATCCCGTGTCCGTGCGAACTTCGCGGCTCGTCCGGCCGTGTGCGGCCGGATGCGGTTCCCTTTCCCGGATCGGCACGAGGGCGGGCCGGCTGAAGGGGTCGGGGGAGTGGTGTCGTGATCCGTGCCGGGTGAGCCGCGTCTCATCCGCCCGCGGTGTCTTGTCTATGCAACGAGTTGCATAGAAGGATCGGGAGCATGGCGCTCGAACACGCGATCCTCGTCTCCCTGCTGGAGAAGCCCGGCTCCGGCTATGAGCTCGCCCGCCGGTTCGAGCGGTCCATCGGGTACTTCTGGACCGCCACCCACCAGCAGATCTACCGCGTCCTCAAGCGCATGGAGAGCGACGGCCTGCTGGAGGCCCGCGAAGTGGCCCAGCAGAGCCGCCCGGACAAGAGGGAGTACTCCGTCGCCGGCCCCGGTCGCGCCGCCCTCTCCCGGTGGCTGCACGAACCGGTCGAACCGGAGAGCATCCGGCACGAACTCGCCGTGAAGATCCGGGGCGCCGCCTTCGACGACCCGGCGGCGCTGATCTCCGAGGTCGAACGCCACCGAAAGGCGCACGGCGACCGGCTCGCGCACTACCTCTCGGGGGAGCGGCGGGACTTCACCGGCCCGGAGGCGTCCCTGCCGCTCGACGACGGCCAGGAGCTCCAGCATGTCGTGCTGCGCGGCGGCATCGCCTACGAGCGGATGACGATCGCCTGGCTCGACGACGTCCTCGTCACCCTCCGTCGGCTCGAGGCCGCTCGCCCGCGCACCTGAACCGCGCCGGCCGTGTGACGGTGCGCCGGTCTCGCCGCCGCGCCCGTGGCCGCCCATCCGTACCCGCTTCGCACCACCGTCGACGCACCGCATCCGACCCCCGACCCGGAAGGCGTACCCCATGGCCGACCAGCTCCTGTTCAACCCGCGCACCTACGACCCCGCGCACTTCGACCCCGAGACCCGAAGGCTGCTGCGCGCCACCGTGGACTGGTTCGAGGCCCGCGGCAAGCGCAGGCTGATCGAGGACTACCGTTCCCGCGTCTGGCTGGAGGACTTCCTCGCCTTCGCGGCCAAGGAGGGCCTGTTCGCCACCTTCCTCACGCCGGCCCCCGACGCCGAGGGGCCGGACCAGCGCTGGGACACCGCGCGTATCGCCGCGCTCAACGAGATCTTCGGGTTCTACGGCCTCGACTACTGGTACGCCTGGCAGGTCACCATCCTCGGCCTCGGGCCGGTGTGGCAGAGCGACAACGCCGCCGCCCGGGCTCGCGCGGCCGAACTGCTCTCCCAGGGCGAGGTGTTCGCCTTCGGTCTGTCCGAGAAGAACCACGGCGCCGACATCTACTCCACCGACATGCTGCTGGAGCCCGACGGAGAAGGTGGATTCCGGGCGACCGGTTCCAAGTACTACATCGGCAACGGCAACGCCGCCGGGCTCGTCTCCGTGTTCGGCCGCCGCACCGATGTCGAGGGCCCGGACGGCTATGTCTTCTTCGCGGCCGACAGCCGCCACCCGGCCTACCGCCTGGTGAAGAACGTCGTCGACTCCTCCAAGTACGTCAGCGAGTTCCGCCTCGAGGACTACCCGGTGGCGGGCGAGGACGTCCTCCACACCGGCCGTGCGGCCTTCGACGCCGCCCTCAACACCGTCAACGTCGGCAAGTTCAACCTCTGCACGGCCTCGATCGGCATCTGCGAGCACGCGATGTACGAGGCCGTCACCCACGCCCACAACCGCATCCTGTACGGCCGCCCCGTCACCGCCTTCCCGCACGTGCGGCGCGAACTGACCGACGCCTACGTACGCCTCGTCGGCATGAAGCTGTTCAGCGACCGAGCCGTCGACTACTTCCGCTCCGCCGGCCCGGACGACCGCCGCTATCTGCTCTTCAACCCGATGACCAAGATGAAGGTCACCACGGAGGGCGAGAAGGTCATCGACCTGATGTGGGACGTCATCGCGGCCAAGGGCTTCGAGAAGGACAACTACTTCGCCCAGGCCGCGGTCGAGATCCGGGGTCTGCCGAAGCTCGAGGGCACGGTCCACGTCAACCTCGCGCTGATCCTGAAGTTCATGCGCAACCACCTGCTCGACCCGGTCGACTACCCGGAGGTGCCGACCCGGGTCGATGCCGCCGACGACGAGTTCCTCTTCCGGCAGGGCCCTGCCAGGGGCCTCGGTTCCATCCGCTTCCACGACTGGCGCACCGCCTTCGACGCCTGTGCCGGGGTGCCCAACGTCGCCCGCTTCCGCGAACAGGCCGACGCGCTGTGCGAGTTCGTCACCACCGCGGCCCCCGACGAGGGGCAGAGCCGCGACCTGGACCTGCTGCTCGCCGTCGGCCAGTTGTTCGCCCTGGTGGTGCACGGCCAGCTGATCCTCGAGCAGGCCGGGCTGACGGGCCTGGACGAGGACGTGCTCGACGAGCTCTTCTCGGTCCTCGTCCGCGACTTCTCCGGCTACGCCGTGGAACTCCACGGCAAGGAGTCCGCCGACGAGCGGCAGCAGAGCTGGGCGCTGGGCGCCGTCCGCCGGCCCGTGGTCGACGAAGCCCGTTCCGCGCGGGTGTGGGAGCGCGTCGAGGCGCTCTCCGGTGCCTACGAGATGGCTCCGTAGGTCGCGGGAGGCCGAGGTCCGCGGGTGCGCGAAGGCGGCCCGTCGGACCGCCGGCCGGACCGCGGGACCGGTCCGCGACGCAGGGCTTGTGCCGTCCGGGCGGCGCTTCAGCCGGGGCCGCGGAACCGCCACCCCGGCCGGAGGCCGCCCGTGCCGAGGACCTCCTGTGCCGCGGACCTCCCGTGCCTCGGAACTCCTGAGCATCCGTTTGGGAATCGGCGGCGGAAGAAGACGCCGGAGCCCCTGTCCCACACGTCGGCGGGACAGGGGCTCGTCGTTCGCGTGAGGTGGACGGGCCGCAGCGGGAGGGGCGGTTCAGCCGAGGACGTGGCGCAGATAGGACCGCGGGTCGGCGAGGTAGCGGCGCCAGTGGTCCACCAGGGCGAGTTGGTCCCATGCGGCCCGGCGCACGCCGTGCTCGCCCACCTCAAGGATGTCGGCGCCCGGGAGCGCGGTCAGCAGCGGGGAGTGGGTGGCGCAGACGACCTGTCCGCCCTTCCTCGCCAACTCGTCGATGTGACCGATCAGTTCCAGGCACGAGCCGAATGACAGGGCGGCTTCCGGCTCGTCCATGACGTAGAGGCCGGGCTGCAGGAACTTGTGCCGGAAGGCAGCCAGGAACCCCTCGCCGTGACTGACGGAGTCCGGTGCGAATCCCTCCCGGTCCAGGGCGTCCAGTGCCGTCTCGGCACGCAGGAAGAATCCCCTGCGCGCCGACCAACTGCCCATCATCCGCCGTCCCCGGGGTGCGGCGTCGAAGCGGATCCGCTCGCCCAGGGCGGACTTGGGGCGATGGGTGGCGTAGCGCCAGTCGTGCGAACCGCCCCAGGAGTCGAGCCCGAAGCCCTCGGCGAGCGCTTCGACGAGGGTCGACTTGCCCGAGCCGTTCTCCCCGACCAGGAACGTCACCGGTGCCGTGAAGCGCAGTCCGTCCGCCAGCAGGGCACGTACGCACGGTACGTTCCACGGCCATGCGTCCTCGCGGTGCGGACCCACGGCTGCGTACGCGCGTTCGATGATCACGGGCCGAGTCTCTCACGGCGTGTGTCCCCGGGTGTCGCTCGCGTTCCCTAGCTGGCGGAATGACCGGTTCAGCCCTGCAATGATCGGGAGTGGCTGTTTTCGGTCAGGATTTGGTCCGTCACGCTATGTGGCGGATCGTCGGGTGGGGATTCCGGGAGCCGCCCGCCCCGCCCTGGCTCCCCATGTCCGGCATGGGCGGGGTGAGGGAGGCGTTCATGCGGACGTACCTCGGGTATGGCGAAATTTTTCCTGAGGAGTCGCCAAGATGGCAAAAGAATCGACCGAAAGTGACTGTGGGCTTTTGACTACTGATCGGCCATTCAGTGACTGTCGTTCACATGTCCGTCACATCCCGAGCCGCCGGCCCGATGCGCATACGAGACTTCCGGCTGCTGCTCGCGGGAGCGGCCACCGGACAGCTCGGTGCCCACGTCACACTGGTGGCCCTGCCGCTCGTGGCCGTCCTCGAACTCGACGCCACCGCCTTCGAGGTTGGTCTCCTCACCGCAGCGGAGACCGCGGCGTTCCTGCTCATCGGGCTGCCTGCCGGTGCCCTCGCCGACCGGATGCGCAAGCGGCCCCTGATGATCCGGGCGGACGTGGTGCGCGCCGCGGCGATGGCGAGCATTCCCGCGGCGGCCGTGGCCGGTGTCCTGACGATGGTTCAGCTCTACGCCGTCGCGCTCGTCGTCGGTGTGGCGACCGTGTTCTTCGACGTCGCCCACCAGAGCTACCTCCCCCAGCTCCTGCCCCGCGAGCAGCTCGTCGCGGGCAACGGCGCGCTCGAGACGGTCCGTTCAACGGCCCAGGTGACCGGTCCCGGCATCGGCGGCGGACTGGTCCAGTTGGTCGGAGCACACCTCGCGGTCATCGCCGACGCCGCAGGCTACGCGCTCTCCGCCCTGTTCCTCATCGGCATCGGACGGCCCGAGGAACGGCCCCGGCGCGACGCCGGTGGCTCCCTGCGCAAGGACATCGGCGAGGGCGTCCGCTTCGTCATCCGCCATCCCCTGCTCCGCGTCATCGCCGTCACCACGGGCCTCGCCAACCTCTGCACCGCCGTCCTCATGGCGACGCAGACCGTCCATCTCGTCCGCACCGTGGGGCTGCAGCCCGGGGCGCTCGGACTGGTCCTGTCCGCGTCGGCCGCCGGAGGACTCCTCGGCGCCCTGTGCGCCGCGCGTCTCGCCGCGCGGCTGGGCCAGGCACGTCTGATCCGCCTCTCCGCCCTCGCGACCGGACCGTTCGCCGTGCTGTGGCCCCTGTCCGGCCCCGGCGTCCCCGGGGCGGTGCTCTTCGCCACCGGATCCGCCGCCGTCTCCTTCGGTGCCGTCGTCTACAACGTCGCCCAGGTCAGTTTCCGCCAGGCGCTGTGCCCGCCCAGGCTGCTCGGCCGGATGAACGCCACCCTGCGCTTCCTGATGTGGGGCACCCTGCCGATCGGCGCCCTCCTCGGCGGCGCGATCGCCGAGTCCTTCGGCGCCCGTACGGCGCTCGCGTGCTGCGCCCTCGGCTTCCTCGCCGTACCGCTGCCGCTGCTGCTCTCCCCGCTGCGCCGGATGCGCGACCTGCCCGGGCCCGACGGCCTCCTCGACGACGGTGCGCAGGAGGCGTCGTGCGGTGCCCCGAACGGCGTCCCGCACGGGGCACCGCACGACGGCGGACCGGGGTGCGGGAGACCGGGGGACAGCCGAAGCGCGGACGGCGACGAGCGGCCCCTTCCCACGTCCGCCCACTGACCCACCGTCAGCAGCCGCGGCCGGGACCACCCCGTCCCGGCCCCGGCTCGCGGACCGCGCCCCCGTCGCGCGTCCGGACCCCGCCGGTGCCGGCCCGCATCGCGCGCCCCCATCGCCCCTACCGCGCAACCGCGGTGACGACAGAGAGGATCACGTGCTCAGCATCACGAGCCAGTACCTGGCCCGCTACCGGCACCTCACCGCAGGCGACCGGGCCGAAGCCCTGCTGCCCGTCACCGGGGCACAGCGCCGCTTCGTACTGGTGCGTTCGCTGGACCCGGCGGGACGCCCCGACGTGGTGCCGATGTTCTTCGCCTTCCCGCCCGGCACCGTCGACGTCGAACGCCTCCGGTCGTCGGCCCGCCGCCTGGCCGCACGGCACACGGCCCTGCGCTCGCGCCCCGCCGTGGTCCGCGGAACGCCCGTGCTCGTCGCCGGCGGACCGGAGGTCCCCGTGACCCGGCCCGCCGCCGTTCCCGGAGAGCGGCCCGCCGACACGCTCCGCCGTGCGCTGGCCGCCTGGGACCCGCACGGGCCACCGCTGAGGCTGTTCCTCGTGCGCGACGCCGGCGGCAGGGAGGACGACGTCCTCGCCGTCGTCCTCGACCACGCCGTGTGCGACGGCCGCTCGCTGGCCCGGATCGTCGAGGAACTCGGCGCCGCGTACGCCGAGAGCGCCGACGCGGGGGACCCCGCGCCCGAGGAGGCGGAGGCCGAACTCTCCGTCTACCGGGAGGCCGTCCTCCTGCAACTCGCCGCGGAGGAACGGGCGGACACGCCCGAGGCGGCCGCGTACTGGGCGGACCGGCTCCGTGCCGTCCGCGAACAGGCCCCGCCGCCGCGCCCGGAGCGCGTACCGGACGGCACGCTCCCGAGCGGCTCGGCCGAGGCCAGGCTGCCGGCGCACGACGGCACCGTGCCCTTCCCCGAACTGCTCGACGCCAGCCGCGCCGCCGCGCGTGCGCTGTACGGCCCGGGTGGCGTCGTGCCGCTCGGCTACCCCTGGGGCGGACGCCCCACCGGCGCCGAGCCGGTCGTCGGCTGCTTCCTCAACACCGTCGTCTTCCCGGCCGCCACCGGCCACGGCCCGGCACCGGAGGTGACCGCCGACGCCTGGTGGGACGACCTCGACCGCGCCGACGCGCCGTTCGACGCGGTCGTGAGCGCCGCACGGTCCGCCGGTTCCGGCTGGACCGGACGCCTCGACGGTCTGCTGACCGTGGACGACGACCGCCGTCGCCCGCCGCTGCGGCTGGGCGGTGTCGAGGGGCGGGAGATCCATATCGACGGCAGGACGGTCCGTGGACCCTTCGCGGTGTCCGTCACGCAGGGGGCCGAACTCCGCGTGCGGATGGTCTGGGACCGCGCGGTCCTGGACGACGACACGGCGAACGAGGCGTTCGACGCCCTCGCCGGCGCGCTTCGGCCACCAGGGCGGGCCGTGGACTGACATCCCCCGCACGGCGTGGCGGCGCGGTCCGGGCGAGGGACCAGCACGACCGAGCCGGAGCGCCTCGGACCTGCCCGGCGCCGGGGCCGCCGGGCACCACCGCGCCCGCGGCACACCACGGGCACAGCACGGCGGCCCGCGCCACGGCGTCACCGTGCGCCCCCCAGCACCCCCCCGCGCGACCGCACGCCGGCGCACACCACCCCGACGTACCGCCGACGTTCGACGCACCACCACCCCGACCCACCCCGACCCACGCCGACGTACGCCGCAACCCCGACGCACCACCGTCCGAAGCGCCACCGCGCGACCCGCGGAGCGCCCGTACGACCACCGCCGGCCACGACCGTGACCGGCGCAGGACAACCGACCCGACGACCTCAGGGATCGCCCATGCTTCCGCTCTCCTCCTCGCAGGAGATCGTCTGGCTGCACGAGCAGATGCAGCCGGGCAGCCGCGCCTACAACTTCACCGCCGCACTCGACCTCTGGGGCACGCTCGACACCGAGGCGCTGCGCCGCGGGCTCGCCGCCACCCTGGACCGCCACCCCGGCCTGCGGCTCGAACTCGTCGCCTCCACCGGGTCGGTACCGGGTCAGCGGGTCGCGCGGGAATGCCGGCCGAGGCTGAGCACGGTCGACATCAGCGGGGAGGAGGACCCCGAGGCGGCGTTCGCGGAGCTGCTGCGCGCCGAGGCCGAGTCGCCCCTCGACACCTTCGAGGCCCCGCTGCTCCGCTGGACACTCGTCCGTCTCGCGGAGCGCCACCACCGCCTGATCCACGTCGAGCACCATCTGATCCACGACGGGCACTCCTTCGCGATCCTGCTCGACGACTTGTTCGGCGTCTACCGTGCCCACGTCCTCGGCGAGCCCGCGGAGCTCCCGCCCGCCCCGTCGTACGCGGACCACGTCCTCGCCCGGGCCGAGGCCGCGTTCGCCCCCGAGAGCCTCGACTTCTGGCGGACGGCACTCCGAGACCAGCCCCACGATCTGCCACTGCCCGGCCTCGCCCGCCCCGGCGCCGGGCGCAGGCACCACGGCGGGCAGCTGCGGCAGTCGATCGGCGCCGACCTCGCAGACCGGCTGCGCGAGCACACCCGCTCACGCGGTCTCACCCCGTTCGCCACGCTCCTCGGGCTCTTCGCCGAACTGCTGCGCCGGCACAGCGGGCGCTCCCGGATGGTCGTCGGCACGGCCGTCGGCAACCGGCCCCGGGGCTACGAGAACTCCGTCGGCATGTTCGTCAACACCATCCCGCTGCCGCTCGCCCTGGACGCCGGCGCGCCCGCGCAGGACACGATGGACGAGGTCACCGACACCCTCATCCGCGCCCTGCCGCACCAGGACGTGCCCGTCCAGGAGCTGACGCGTGCGCTCGGCATGCACTCCTCGGGCGCCGACAACCCGCTGTTCTCCGTCATGTTCAGCGCCCACGACGCCCCCCTCCCCGAGATCGACGTACCCGGTCTCGACATCACGCTCTTCGAGGGGTTCAACACCGGCACCACCCGGTTCGACCTCGACGTGGTGCTGCTGCCGGACGACCGGCGCGGAGTCACCCCGCGCCGCGGCGCGGCCGGTATGACGCTGGTCTGGGACTACGACGCCGACCTCTTCGGCGAGGACGTGGCACGCCTGCTCGCCGGCCGCTTCCTGGACCTGCTCCGGGCCTACCTCGACGCCCCGGAGACCCCGCTGGCCGATCTGGCGCCCGCGGCCGTGGAGCCGGCCGCCGAAGCCGTCCCCGTACCGGCGGACCGCGACCCGCTCGATCCCACGGCCGGCCACGACCCGTCCCTGCCGGCCCTGCTGTCCGGCGCACGGCGCCTCACCTACGGCGAACTCGACGCGCGCGTCGGCTCGCTCGCGCGGCGGCTGCGCGCCGCGGGTGTGACCCCCGGACAGCCGGTGGCCGTCGTCCTGCCCAGGGGAGCCGACTCCGTCGTCGCGCTGCTGGCCTGCCTGCGCACCGGCGCCGTCCACTGCCCGCTGTCCCCCTCCGACCCGCCCGCCCGAATCGCGCTGCTCCTGGAACGGCTCGGCCCGGCGCTGGTGCTCACCGGCGAGGGCGGCCCGGCCGTGCCGGACGGACTGCCCGCCGCGCCGGTCGACTCACCCGTGCTCCCCCGCGCGCGCGAGGCCGCGGTACTGCCCGGCACCACCTACGTCATCCACACCTCCGGATCCACCGGGACCCCGAAGCCCGTCGCCGTCGGGCGCGCGGCGCTGGAACACCATGTGACGGCGGTCGCGGACCGGTTCGGTCTCGCCGCCGGGGACCGGGTCCTGATGTTCGCCCAGCCGTCCTTCGACGTGGCGCTGGAGGAGGTGCTGCCGACCCTGTACGCCGGAGCGTGCCTGGTCCTCCCCGACCACGAGGTGCCCACCGGGGCGGAGCTCGCCGACCTGCTCGCGTCCGCGCGCGTCACCGTCGCCAATCTGCCCACCAGCTACTTCCTCGCCACCCGGGACGACCTGCGTCCCGCGCTGCGCGACGGGAACTGGGCACCGCGGCTGCTCGTCCTCGGCGGCGAGCGCCTTCCCGCGGACGCCCTCCGCGACGTCCTCGCCGACACCGGGGCGACCGTCCTCAACGCGTACGGCGTCACCGAGGCCGCCATCAGCTCCACCGTCCACGAGATCTCCCGCGCGGCCCTCGCCGACGGTGCCGAGATCCCCCTCGGCACCGAACTCCCTGGCGAACGCGTCCACGTCCTCGACGCCCACCGCCGTCCGCTGCCGCCCGGTGCCGTCGGTGAACTCGCCATCGCCGGGCCGGGCCTCGCCGAGGGGTACGCCGGGAACCCGGAGGCGACGGCCGCCCGTTTCGTCACCGTCGACGCGCTCGGCGGGGAGCGTGTCTATCTGACCGGAGACCTCGGCTACCGCGGACTGGACGGCCTCCTGTACTTCCTGGGCCGACGGGACAACCAGATCAAGCTGCGAGGGCACCGCATCGAGCTGGAGGAGATCGAGGCGGCGGCGTCCGCCGCACTCGGCGGCCGGTCGTGCGCCGTGGTCCTGGACCGCGAGACCGCTGGGGGCCCCCGGCTCGTCGGTTTCCTCGAGGACGGCGGCGGCCGCGCGGCGTTCGACGAGAAGACGCTGCACGCCGAACTCAGCCGCCGGCTGCCGGCTCCCCTCGTCCCCGCGCGCTGGGCACTGCTCGACACCATGCCGACCCTCGCCGGCGGCAAGCCCGACCGGACGGTGCTGGCCCGCCGTGCGGCGGCACTCGAACCCCTGGCGCCCACCGCGACCACGTCCTCGCCCGCCGTCGTGCCGGACGACCCGATGACGGCCCTGCTCGCGGAGGGCTGGCGCGAGGTCCTCGGCCACAGCCGGTTCGACGCGCGTTCCCACTTCTTCCGCAGCGGAGGCCACTCGCTCCTCGCCGCCGAGCTCGCGGCCTGGCTGGAGCCCCGGCTGGGCACCCGCCCGCCGCTCAGGGTGCTCTTCCGCAACCCCGTGCTCGCCGACCAGGCCGACGCCCTCGCGGCCACCTCCACCCTCTCCACGGAGTCGTGATGACCCAGCCCCTGACCACCCCTGACACCACGGAAGCCGCCGTCGGCGAGACGGTCCGCGGTGCCGCGGCCGCCGAGGCCGCCGGTACCGGGCCCGCCGTCGTCACCGCTGCCGTTCCCCACAGCCCCGACGGCATGCCGCTGAGCGTCGCCCACGGCCCCGCGGCCCGACCGACCGGCGTGCTCGACCGCTTCGAGGACTGGGCCCGGCGCACCCCGCAGGCCCCCGCCGTGATCGACGGCGACCGCACCTGGACGTACCGGGATCTCGACACCGCCGCCGCGCGGGTCACCGACGCACTGCGCGACCGCGTGGGACCCGGGGACCTGGTCGGCGTCTGCCTGGACCGCTCCGCGGCCCTCGTCGTGACCGCCGTCGCGCTCGCCCGTCTCGGTGCCGTCTACCTGCCGCTCGGCCCCCGCCCCGGCGAGCGACGCACCGAGGCCGTCACCGAGGACCTCGACGTCGCCTGCCTCGTCGGCGACCCCGGAGTCCTGCCCGCCCGCCACCGTGCCGGGGACCTGATCGCACTGCCGCTGCCCACCGAGGGCAGCAACGGCCCCGCCGCCCCCGTGGCCGCCTTCGCCGCCCCGGCCGCCGGCGCTCGACGGGCGCCCGAGGGCGCGCTGTACGCCGTCCTCACCTCCGGTTCCACCGGCCGTCCCAAGGCGGTCGCGGTAGCCGGGCCCGCCCTGTCCGTCGCCCTCGACTGGTACCGGGCCGAGACCGCTCTCGCACCCGGCGACCGCCAGTCCCTGCTCATCGGTGTCGCGTTCGACCCGCACCTGCTGGAACTGTGGGCCGGGCTCACCTCCGGAGCCGCCCTCGTTCCCGCACCCGACGACGTCCGCTGGGACTCGCGCGTCCTCACCGACTGGTGGCGCGACGCCGCCGTCACCGTGTCCGTGGCGGCCACCCCGATGGTGGAACCGCTGCTGGACCGGCCCTGGCCCCAGGACCTGAGGCTGCGTCACCTCGTCGTCGGCGGCGACCGGATGCGCCGGCGGCCCGGCCGCGACGTCACAGCAACCGTCCACAACGCCTACGGTCCCGCGGAAGCCACCGTCGTCGCCACCACCTACGCCATGCGCGGCACCGATCCGCAGGCGGGCAGCGCGACCCCGCCGCCCATCGGCACCCCACTGCCCGGCGTCACGGTCGTCGTCACGGGGGAGGACGGCCGGCCCGTCGCCCGTGGGCGGGACGGCGAACTCCGCATCGGTGGCCACTGCCTGGCACTCGGCTACCTCGACCCCGAGCTGACCGCACGGCGCTTCGCCGCGCCGCCGCAGGACCCGCCGCTGCCCGGCATCGGCCGTCTCTACCGCACCGGCGACCGGGTGCGGATGACCGCCGACGGCAGCCTCGACTTCCTGGGACGCCTCGACGACCAGGTCAAGATCAGCGGTGTGCGGATCGAACCGGCCGAGGTGGAGGCCGCGTTCGAGCGGGACCCGGCCGTCCGGAGCGCCGTCGTGACCGTGCTGCGCGACGAGTCCGGCCACGCGCGCCTCGTCGCCCACGTGAGGCCCGCCGCCGGCACCCGGCCCGCGACCGATGACCTGCTTGCGGCGGTCCGCGCCTGGCTTCCCGAACAGGCCGTGCCCACCGCCGTACGCATCGTCGAGGGCTACCCCCTCGACGCCAACGGCAAGGTGGACCGGGCCGCGCTGGCGTCGGAGACCTCCGCATCCGGCGGCTCCGCGCCCCCCTCCGACGACGCAGGTGCGACGACACCCGCCGAACGGCTCGTCCTCTCGACCGTACGGGACCTCCTCGGCCGGCCCGGGACCTCCCTCGGCGACAACTTCACCGACGCGGGCGGCACCTCCGTCGTCGCCGCCCGGCTGCTGGCGGCGGTCGAGCGCGAGACGGGCGTCCGCCTGCGCGCTCCCGAACTGCTGCGCAGCCCGGACCTGCGCGCCTTTGCCGCCCTCCTCGACGAGCGCCGGACCACTCGGCCGGCAGGAGCCTGAGATGTCACACAGCATTCCGCAGCCCCTCGACACCACGACGGACGTGCCCGCGCGGCCGCCCGCCGCCCCGGCCGGCCCCGGAGCCCGGCCGTCCGGGCCACGGACCGGCCTGCCCGCGCTCGTCGCCCGGCACGCCGAACTCGACCCGCACGCCCTGGCCGTGGTCGACGGCGACACCACCCTCACCTACGGCCGGCTGGTCGCGGCCGGTCGTGCGCTCGCCGCACGCCTGCGCGCCCACGGAGTGACCCGCGGCGACCGGGTCGGCCTGCTCACCACCCGCTCCGCCCGTACGATCGTGGCGCAGCTCGCGCTGTGGTGGGCCGGAGCCGTCTGCGTGCCGCTCGACCCGGCCCAGCCCCGGCCGCGCACCGAGGCGATGACGGCCGACGCGGAGGTGACGCTCACCGTCGGCGACGCCAAACTGCTGGACGCGTCCGTGGCCGCCGGCCCCGTGTTCGCCCTGCCGGAGGAACCGCTGACCAGCACCGGCCTCCCGGAGGAAGTCGACCCGGACAGCCCGGCGTTCATCATGTTCACATCCGGTTCCACCGGACGCCCCAAGGGCGTCGCCGTCCCGCACGGCGCCATCGCCGAGCTGGTCACCGCACCGGAGTACGTCACCGTCACCGCGCGGGACCGCGTCCTCTTCCACTCGCCGATGACGTTCGACGCCTCGACGTTCGAGGTGTGGGCGGCCCTGGCCAACGGCGCCGCGGTCGTCGTGTGCACCGTGGAGCGCCCCACCCTGGAGGACCTGGCCCGGCACGTCGAACGCCACGGTGTGACGGTGGCGTTCTTCACCACCGCCCTCTTCCACCAGCTCGCCGCACGCCGGTCCCGCGTCTTCGACCAGCTCCGCTCGGTCGTCGTGGGCGGTGAGGCCCTGGCCGCCGCCCAGGCTCGCGAGGTGCTGACCGCGTTTCCTTGGCTGGAGCTGGTCAACGGTTACGGACCCACCGAGACGACCACCTTCGCCACCGCCCACCGGGTCACCCGGGCCGACTGCGACGGACCGGTACCGATAGGCCGGCCGGTCGCAGGCGCGACCGTGCACGTCCTGGACACGGACGGCCGCCCGGTCGCGGACGGGGACCGGGGAGAACTGTGGATCGGCGGCAGCAGGCTGGCCCACGGCTACACCGGACTGCCCGCGCTCACCGCCGAGCGGTTCGTCGACCACCCCGGCACCGGACGGCTCTACCGCACCGGGGACATCGTCTCCCGCCGCCCCGACGGCACGCTCGACTTCCACGGGCGCAACGACGACCAGGTGAAGGTCCGCGGATTCCGCATCGAACCCGGCGAGGTCGAACACGCCCTGCGCGAGCGGCCCGACGTCGACGACGCCGCCGTCACCGTCGACCGGGCGGGCACCCCCGAGGCGCGCCTCGTCGCCTTCGTCGTACCCGCGCCCGGCCCGGTGCCCCGGCCCGCGGCGCTCCGCGACCGGCTCGCCGACGTCCTGCCCGCCCATCTGGTGCCCGACGCGGTCACCGTGGTGGAGCGGCTGCCGCTCACACCGTCCGGCAAGGTCGACCGGCACGCGCTCGGCGGACTCTCCGGTACGGGCGGGAACGGTGCGCCCGATACGCCCGCGGACCCGCTGACACCCCTGGAGCGGGCCGTCGCCGACGTGTGGGGCCGGGCGCTCGGCAGCGAGGTCACCCGTGCCGACGCCGACTTCCTCGCGCTCGGCGGCCATTCGCTGCTCGCTCTCGCCGTCACCGACGACCTGCGTGAGGAACTCGGCGTGGAGATCGCCCTCGCCGACTTCTTCACCGCCCCGACCGTCGCCGGCCAGGCCGCCCTGGTCGAGCGCGCCCTGCTGGCCGCGCACGGCGACCTCCACCCCGAGACCCCGGAGCACAGCGATGCCCACTGACGCCGAACCCGTGCCGCCGGCCCGGCAGGAACTCCAGCGGGAACTGCTGCGCCGCGCCCGCGCCGCCCGGCGCACCTCGGCCCCGTCCGCCCCGTCGGCGCCGGGGGCGACCGGCGCAGGGACCGCCGCCGCAGGAGTGGCCGGGGAGGCACGGCAGGACGCCGCCGCCCGCCCCCACGGCACGCCGCCCGACCCGACGCGGGCCGGCTCCGCGTCGCAGACCGGGGACGGCGGGCCGGCCCCGCTCTCCCGCGCCCAGCGCCGCATGTGGCTGATGGAACGGCTCGGCGGCTCGGGCGACTCCTACCACGTGCCGTTCGCCACCCGGGTGCGCGGTCCGTTCGACCCGGCCGCGCTCGGCACCGCGCTGACCGGGCTGGTGCGCCGGCACGGGATCCTGCGCACCCGCTACCTCCAGCACGACGGCGAGCCGTACCAGGAAGTGCTCCCGGCCCCGGAGGCCGTGCCCGTGCCCGTGGCCGGCAGCACCGTGGCGGAGGCCCGGCAGGCTCTGCAGCGGGAAGTCGCCCGTCCGTTCGACCTCGCGGCCGGGGAGGCGGTACGTGCGCTGGTCCTGCGCCACGGGGAGCAGGACCACACCGTCCTGCTGACGTTCCATCACATCGCCGTCGACGGCGGGGCACTGGAGACGGTCGCGGCTGAGCTCGCCGCCCTCTACACCGCGGCCGTCGACGGAACCGGCGGGCACGGCCTCGCCGATCCACCGCAGTACGCCGACCACGCGCGCCGCGAGCAGGCCACGACCCCGGGCCTCGAGGAAGAGCTGCGCCGCTGGAGCGGGCTGCTGGCCGAGGCCGCCCCGCCCCGGCTTCCCCGCCCGGCGCCCGCTCGGGACGGCGCCGTGCGGCGGGCGGCCGTCCGCACCGTGCCGCTCGCCCCACGACTGCCCGACGCCCTGCGCGCACTGGGCGCCGAGCGGCGCGCCACGCTCTTCACGGTGGCGCTCACCGCGGCCTTCGCCGCCCTGCACCGGCTCACCGGCGACGACGACCTCGTCATCGGCGTGGCCGGCACCCACCGTCGCGGAACCGCCATGCGCGGCCTCGTCGGACTGTGCGTCAACACCCTGCCCGTACGGGTCGACACCTCCGGCGACCCCTCCTTCGCCGAGCTGCTGGACCGGGTGCGCGACGCGCTCCTGGAGGCCCAGCGCCACCGGCACATCCCGTTCGACCTCGTCCTCGAACGCCTCGGCTCCGGTGCGCGCGGCGTCGACGGAACCGCGCTCGTCCGTGTCACCTCGGACGTCCTCGGTGAGCCCACGGTGCTGCGGCTGCCCGGCACGTCGGCGGAGTACGTCGACGTGGTGGCCACCGGGGCGAAGTTCGACCTGTCCTTCGGGCTGGGGCTGGGCGACCCGGCGGAGCCGGTGGCGCTCGTCCAGTACGACCGGACCGCGCTGGACGACGCCGTGGCCGAGGCGACCGCCCGGCACTACGCGGCGCTGCTCGACACGGCGGCCTCCGACCCGAGCCTTCCGCTGGGCGGGCTCCCGGCTCCCGACACGGCTCCGGGCTCCGCCACTGTCGCCGGGTCCGGTCCGGCCACGCCCGGTGACGCACCGCCCGTCGGACCGGCCACGCCCGGCGACGCATCGGCCGCCGAGGCCGCGGACGGTCCGCCGGCCTCCGTCAGCGGGCACGACGCACCGGCCGCCGCGAGCCCGCGGGACGAGGCGTCCGTCCGCGAGGCCGGCACCGCGGAATCCGGGGCCGGCCCCGACGTCCCCCGTGAGCACCCGGCCGCACGCACCCTGCGCGCCCACCCGCGAGTCGCCGACGCCGCGGTGGTCCACCCCGCCCAGGGACCGGCACTGGCCTTCGCCGTACTGCGCGACGGCGTCGGTCCCGCACGCGACGACCTGATGGGCCTGCTCCGGCGAACGCTCGCCCCCGAGTCCGTGCCCGCCGCCGTCACCCTGCTCGACGTGCTGCCGCGCGCGGCCGACGGCACGGTCGACCGGACCCGGCTGCCCGGTCTCCCCGTGCCGGACGCCCCGACGGGTCCGCGCGCCCTGGCCGTCACCGAGGGCTTCACCGCGCTGCTGGGTCTCGTACCGTCCCCGGACGACGACTTCTTCGCCCTCGGCGGCCACTCCCTGGTCGCGGTGCAGCTCGCCGAGCGGCTGCGCACCGCCCTCAAGCTGCCGCTCACGGGACTGGACGTGCTCCAGGCGCGGACACCGCGGGCGCTCACCGCCCTGCTCGACGGCCGGGCGACCGAGCAGGCCGCCGCGACTGCCGACAAGGCCGCGAAGGCCGCGAAGACCGCGTCCGGGCAGGGCCGGCCGCGCGCCACCCGTGCCGGCACGGTGCTGGTGACCGGGGCGACCGGTGGCGTGGGCACCTTCGTCCTGCGTGAACTGGTCGCCCGAGGGCGGCCCGTGCTGGCCCTGGCCCGGCCCGAGTCGGCCCATCTGGTCGCCGCGGAGGGCGTCGACGTCGTGGAGGGCGACCTCGGCGATCCGGAAGGGTTGCGGGACGCCGTCGCGGGCGCGGACGCGGTCGTCCACGCGGCCTGCACCTTCACCCGTCCAGAGGTCGACCTGGCGGCCATGGCGGCCATGACGGCGGCCTGGCGGCGCGGTCCGTTCGTCTTCGTCAGCAGCGTCGACGCCTACGGCCACCCGGAGGGGGACCATGTCGCCGAGGAGTCTCCGTCGTACGAGCCGCTGAGCCCGTACGGGAGGGCCAAGCTCGACTGCGAGACGATGCTGCTGAGGGCGGCCGGGACCGGGGGACGCGGGGGAGCCAGCGCCGTGCGCTCACCGATCGTCTGGGGCGCGCACGACAGGCTCCGCGATCAGCTTCGCTGGGGCGCCACCGGCCGCCTCTACCAGGCCGCCCGCGAAGGCGGACCGATCGAGCTGCCCCGCCCGGGCGCCTGCGGTCGTCCCTGGTACGGCGTCGCCTGGGTGCACGCCGCCGCACTGGCCCGGGCGGTGGCAGACTGCCTCGACCGGCCCGTGCACGGCGTCGCCAACGCCTGCAGCGGACACGTCTCCTGGCGGGACCTGGCCGGGGATCTCACCGAACTGCTGGGAACCCGAGGCGAGTTCGTCGAGAGCGACGGGACGACGCCCCGTGATCTCGACCACCACTGGCACTACGACAGCGCCCGCCTGGCCGCACCCCTCCGGGCTCGGCCGGGTGAGGACCGCAGGACGGTGCTGGCGGAGATGGTCGGCGGCATGCCCGGCGGCGACGGCTGAGGTCGCGGCGGCGACGACGGCCGGGACGGCGGTGCCCGGGGTCCGTGAGGGCCGCCGGGCGCCGCCGTCGCGTGGACCCGCCCGCCCCGTCGGCGAGTGCCCGTCCCGGGGACCGTCCGCCGACACCGGCCGGGCCGGACGCCACGGTCGGCCGGGACGCGTGGCGGCATGCGGACGCGAGGGTCATCCGCCGGTCGTGCGGAAGCGCATGAGCAGCAGGGCGATGTCGTCGACGGGGTTGGGCACGTGCTGGACGAGCGTGTCCGCCAGGGCGTCCAGGTCGGCGGGATCGGCGCTCCGGAGCAGGTCGCCGAGCGAGTCGAGCGCGTCGTCCGGATCCACCCCCGGCTCCTCGACGAGGCCGTCGGTGTAGAGGAGCAGCACGCACCCGGGTGGCAGGGGAAAGCCCAGTGTCGGGTAGTCGGCCTCCGGGTCGATGCCGAGGAGCAGGCCCGGTGGCACGGTCAGCACGTCGGTGCGGCCGTCGGCATGCCGCAACAGGGGCCGCGTGTGCCCGGCGGTGGCCATGCAGAGCTCCCGCCGGGCCATGTCCACATGGGTGTAGAGACAGCTGGTGAACAGATCGCTGTCGAGGTCGATCAGCAGACGGTTCGTGCGGCGGAGGACGTCGTCGGGAGGGGCGCCGGCGGTGGCATGGGCGTGCACGGCGGTGCGGACCTGGCCCATCAGCGCGGCGGCGTCGATGTTGTGCCCCTGGACGTCGCCGATGGCCGCCGCGGCGGTGGTGTCGTCCAGCCGGATCAGGTCGTAGAAGTCGCCGCCGACATCGAGGCCCCGTCCCGCGGGCAGGTACCGCGCGGTCACGTCGAGTCCCGGCACACGGGGGAGGCTGTGGGGCAGCAGCGCGGCCTGGAGACGACGGGCGACGTCGTGTTGGGTGTCGTACAGCCGGGCGCGTTCCAGGGCCTGGCCGATCAGCCCGGCGAGCGAGGTGAGGACGGCCCGCTCGGTGGCCGGGAACCGCTTGTGCCGGTCGTACGCCAGCACCAGCGACCCGATCGGCCGTCCGGACGCGATCAGCGGCAGGACCGCCCAGGACTCCATGCCGTCCCGGTGGACGGCCTGCGGATGGGCGCGCCTGAGCTCGGCGAAGTCGCCGAAGAATCCCGCCTCGCCGGTGAGCATGGCGCGGGCGGCCGGAGTGTCCGGCGTCAGGGGGATGTCGTCGAAACGCTCGATGAGCGCGTCGCTGTAGCCGCGGTGGCCGAGGACCCTCAACCGCCCGTCCTCGGCGGCCAGCAGGGCCATCGCCTGCGCCCCGAGTGCCGGCATGAGCTGGTCCGCGCTCTGCGCGACGACGTCCTTGACGCCGGCGGCCTCGGTGAGTGTGGCGGCCAGATGCATCAGGTGGTACAGCACGGTGGCGCGGCTCGGTCCTGCGGGCGGCGCGGCCCCCGGCTCGGGCACTTTCGGGCCGGGGCCGCAGGGAGTGATGCGGACGCTGATGCCGGAGGCGTCCGGGTACAGCTCGAAGGTGAGCCGGGTGTCCGGCGGGCGAAGCGCGGTGAACGAGGTCGGCATCTTGCTGACCAGGGCCGCTCGGTAGCGGTCCTCGACCTCGGGCACGTCCGTCCACGGCAGCGCCTCCCACGGCAGTGCGCCGAGCAGGTCCGCCGGGTCGGCGCCGACGAGGGCCGCTGCCTCACGGGTGATGAAGGAGATCCGGCCGTTCAGGTCCAGGGCACAGGACCCGCCCGGCAGTCGCTCGACGAACGCGGCCAGCGCCTCGGGCGGTCCCAGCTCGCGGTCCGGTTCCGGGGCGATGGTGCGGGGACGTTTGCAGGGCACCAGTTCGCCGGCCTCCGCGGCCGCCCGCAGGGCGCGACCGAGTCGGCCGCAGGCGGTCTTGACGAGCGCCCGCTCGTCGGAGCCGAGCCGGGCGGAGTGCGATCCCGGCCACAGCAGCACCAGCCCGCCCTGAAGGGCGCCGCCGTCGGCCACCGGCGCGGCCGCAAGCACGAAGTCGTAGGGCAGCACGAGGGACGGCCTCGGGTACCGCCGCGCGAATTCCTCCGTGCCGCCCACCCACACCAGCCGTCCTTCCCGCACGGCATCCGCCACGGGAAGCGGATCCGTCAGCGCCACCCGGATCCACGGGGCGGCGATGTGGCGGGGAACGCCCGTCAGGACCGCCAGCCACAGGGCGTCAGCGCCGGTCTCGAGGACGTACAGCATCGCGGCGGAGGCGCGGGAGTCCCGCACCACGTCCACCAACGCGGCTTCCACGTCCCGGCCCGGGCCCACCGCGGCACGCGGACCGGCGGGCCTGCCGCTCATCCGATACGCCCCGCTCATCCGAACTCCCCGGTCACCCGGCGGTGGTCCGCGTGTCGAACCCCGTGCGCGGCCACGTCCACGGCTCGCCCACGCCGGCCTCCGTCAGGGGCCGGAGGGCATCGGTGCCCGCAGCCGTACGGGCCGTGGGTCTCCCGGCACCGATGGTGGCCGCAGCTCCCTGCGGTGCGCGGATGCGCGACGCCGGCGGCCGTGTGCGGCCGTGTGCGGCGCTTCCACCGAGCATCGCCCATATGCGGACCATATGCCCGCCCGCTGCCGAGGACACCCGGGCAGCCGGCACGCACCCCGGGGCGGCCCGCGGCCGTGCGCACGGGGTCACGACAGCACGGCACGCAGTGATCCCCGGTCGGGCACCGGGCGACGTGCGGGCCGCCCGGCCTTCACGGACGGCCCGGCGGCCCCGGCGCGGCCGGGCAGATGGCCCGGCGGCCTTCCCGGGGCCCTCACCAGCGCCCCCTGCCCCGGCCGTCGTGACCCCCCGTACCCCGTACTGGCTTCGTGGGGCGCCGGGCCCTGCGGCCCCGGCGAGGCCGTACGCCCACTTGCCGCGCCCCGCCCGGAGGCGGTGACCTCCGGCGCTGGCGTCGGAACGCATCGACCCGTGTCCCCGGCCCGGCCCGGCCCCGGTCCGCTCCGCGGATCGCGAGCCACCTCCCCGCCACCTGGGAGAATGGGGCACGGGAGACACGACCTGCCCGGACGCCCGCCGCGGGCGCGCCACGACCCGCCGACTCCGTACCCGACCCCGAGGAGCGGTTGTGGAATTCGCGGTCCCGAGGACCTTCGGCACCGACCGGGGGATGCGCACGGCACCGCCGGGCACGGTATGCGGGGAGCGCGCGTCCGAGCCGTTCGGGTTCCGCGGAGACGGGGCGCGATGCCTGCCCTGACGAGCGCCGAGGCGCGGGAGCGGTTCGCGGCGGCCCGGGTGGCCCGGCTCGCCACGGTCGGCACTGCGGGCCGTCCGCATCTGGTCCCCGTCGTGTTCGTCCTGGAGGGCGACACGGTGATGACGGCCGTGGACCACAAGCCGAAGAACACGACGCGGCTCAGGCGCCTGGCCCACATCGAGGCCGCACCGGCCGTCTGTCTGCTCGCCGACCACTACGAGGAGGACTGGGACCGGTTGTGGTGGGTCCGCGCGGACGGGGAGGCACATGTGCTCCCCGGGGCGGGCCGGTCCCCCGAGGCCGCACGCTGTATCGCATTGCTGACGGCGAAGTACGGGCAGTACTCCGGCCGGCCTCCCGCGGGCCCCGTGGTTCTGGTCGACATCGTGCGCTGGAGCGGCTGGCGTGCATCGTGAGGGCGGGGCGGGGCCGGCGTCGAGGCAGCCGGCCGGGGTGCGGGCGACCACGCCGGTCGGCCCTGGGCCCGCTGCCGGTACGGCCGGTAATGCGGTCGACCCCCGACCGCCGTGGGAGCTAGCTTGTGTCGGCATGACCACCCTGGAGAGGATCCACGACGTCCCGGTGATGCTCTGCGCGGCGGAGGGGAAGCCCATCGCCGGCGAAGCCGACGCCCTGGACCTCATCGGTGATGCGATGTACCAGGGCGCTCGGTGGGTCGCCGTGCCCGCCGAGCGGTTCGACGAGTCGTTCTTCGTGCTCCGCACCCGCGTCGCCGGTGACATCGTGCAGAAGTTCGTCAACTACCGGCTGGGCCTGGCGATCGTGGGCGACATCTCGGTCCGCACGGAAGCCGCCCCCGCCCTCCGGGACTTCGTCCGTGAATGCAACCGTGGCCGTCAGACCTGGTTCGTCGCCGACGGTGGGGAACTGCGGGAGCGACTCAAAGGCTAGGAGCTGCCGTCTGCCGTCTGCCGTCTGCCGTCTGCCGTCTGCCGCTCGGCGGCCGGTGGGCGGCCGTCACGCGGTCGCGCCGGACCGGCGCGGCGGCGCGCGCCCGTGGCTCGCGCCGGGGGGTCAGCCCGTGGGGGAGGGGGCCACCGCGGCCGGCGGGGCGAGTACGTGCTCGCCGTAGAGGTCGTGGACCCAGTTGGTCTGGTAGATCGTTTCCAGGTAGCGCTCCCCCAGGTCCGGTGCGATGGCCACCGCGGTCGGGTTCTCGTCGCCGTGCGCGGCGAGCCAGCTCGTCGCGCCGCTGACGACCGTTCCGGTCGAGCCGCCGAAGAGGAATCCGCGCCTCGCCAGCTGATGACACGCCCGGATGGTGTCGGCCTCCGGGACGTGGACGACCTCGTCCACGTACGAGGTGTCCAGCAGTGGCGGACGGACGCTGGTGCCGAGACCGGGGATCATCCGCCGGCCCGGGGTGTCACCGAAGGTGACCGAGCCGGAGCTGTCCACGGCCACGATCCGCACGGGGCGGTGCCACTCGCGGAAGTAGCGTGCGCAGCCCATCAGCGTTCCGGTCGTCCCGGCACCGACGAACAGCACGTCCAGGTCGGGGAACTGCCGGGCGATGGCCGGAGCGGTCCTGCGGTAGTGGGCCATGCCGTTGTTCGGGTTCGTGTACTGGTTCAGCCATACGTAGCGGTCGTCGGACGCGCACAGAGCCCGCACATGGTCGATGCGAGCCCCGAGGAATCCGCCCTCGCCGGGCTCGGTGACGACGTGCACCTCGGCGCCCAGGGCCTCCATCAGCAGTCGGGTGGACAGATTGCAGCGTGAGTCCGTCACACACAGGAACCGGTAGCCCCTGCTGGCGGCGATCATGCTCAGTGCCACGCCCAGGTTGCCCGACGAGGACTCGATCAGGACCGAGCCCGGTCCCAGCAGGCCGTCGCGCTCGGCGGCCTCGACCATCTCGGTGGCGGCCTTGAGCTTGATCGAGCCGGCGAAGTTGAACCCCTCGCATTTCAGGAACAGCGGGTGCCCGGAAAACGACTCGAGGTCGACGTAGAGATTGTCTTCGTTGAAGTCCTGCGGGGCGGATATGACAGGCACGGCGGCCTCCTGTCAGGGCGTGGGAATCGGGGACGAAAGCCGTTCGGGTGGCGCCCGAACGCTCCTCCAGTACGCCCGACGGGAAGCCCCCCGTCATGCCACCGGAATTCGGGGCTTGACATCGAAGCATCGTGTGCATGTCCGTGCGATTCCACTGCCTTTGCAGGTCAGAGCCATGATCGGGCAACCGGATGGGATCGCGGGCAGGCGGCGGGAATGCGGTCGTGGCTCCTGTCGGGGTACGCCTTCCGTGTCAAGTGGCGAATTTCCGTAGCAGGACGGAACCGGCCCCGGCAGGGCCTACTGGATTGCGTTCGGCTCCGGCGGAACCCGCATACGGGATCCGCTGTCGGGGCGGCCCGGTAAGAGCCGCCCCGGGGCGGACGATTCCAAGGGAAAAGACAGTGCAACCGTGCGGATGGCAGGTGAGCGACCGATGTGTTCGCGGTTCCGTGAGCAGGACGAGGCCCATGACCCCGTCCTTCCCGAGCGGCCCCTGTCGGGCACGGGCACGGCCCTTGGGCCGGCCCGCCAGGGACAGCCTCCGAAGGAGGCAGGCAACGGGACCGTGCGCCCCTCGGCCGCGAAGTTCCCCCTAACGCACGGTGGGGTGGCAACCCGGCCCGGGAAGTACGGGACCACGGGGCCCTCCACCACAAGGCCGTGACACAACGCCACCATCCACCACACCGCGGCCCGGAACACGCCCACCGACGGCCCACCGGCACCGCGACTTCACCCCACACACCACCAGAGCAACCGAGGAAAGAAACGATGGACATGCATGCGGACACGGGCCGGGAGTTCTGGTGCGAGGTGCTCGGCGCCGGAGGACTGACCACGATCCCGAGGTGGACGACCGAACCGGCGCCGGGGAGCGCGGAGCACATGGCCCGGGTCCCGGACGAGGTGGCACAGGGCCTGCGGCGACTGGCCGAGGAGCTCGGGGTCCCGGTCACCTCACTGGTGCTCGCGGCCCACGCTTACGTGCTTGCGGTGCTGTCGGGCGAGGACGAGGCCGTCACCGGCTTCGTTCCCGCCCCGGGTGCTCCGGCCCTGCCGCACCGGGTGGCCACCGACGTCCCCTCGTGGCGGGCCCTCGTCCGGGACACCCATGACGCCGTGACGCGGATCGTCGAGTACCGGGACTTCCCCGTCGAGGACCTGCGCCGTCGGATGGCGATCGCGGGGCCGGTCACCGAGGCCGAGTTCGATCCCCACGGGGTCGGTGGGGACGTGGGTGGCGGGAGGGTGCTGCGTGTGTCGGTGGTGGAGGGGGTGGGCGGGGACGTGG